>DASPGQ010000120.1 GCA_035620555.1 Vicinamibacteria bacterium | reverse complement strand
AGGACCTTCCCCCGCGCAACCAGGGGTGCGAGCGTCATGTAGTAGCCCTTCCGATAGTCCTCGACCGCGGTCTCCCAGAGCACTTCACCGGTCGCCGCATCGAGGGCCACCACCATGGCGTCGACGGTTGCGAGGTACACTCGGTCACCGTACAGCGCCACTCCTCGGTTCGTGGGATGCATCGGCTGGAGGTCGTCGGGAAAGTGTCGCTGGTAGCGCCAGAGTAGCTCGCCCGAGGCTGCTTCGAACGCGAGCACCTGGTTCTGCGGCGTGGTGACGTAGAGAACGCCGTCGTTTACGATCGGGGGCGATTCGTGCCCATCCGTAACCCCGGTGGAGAACGTCCAAACCGGGACAAGCTTCGACACGTTGCCGCGGTGGATCTGGTCGAGGGGGCTGAAGCCCCACCCGGCGTAATTCCCGCGGTACATGAGCCAGTTCTCGGCTTCGGGCTTCTCGAGCCGCTCGTCGGTGACGGGGCGTGGCTGGGCCAGGAACAAGGCGAACATCATGGCGGGAACGAACATGAGCCGATTGTAATCGAACGGGGCGGGTTCGGCGCTCGAGCGACCTCCGGCGATTGAAGCTTTGGCGTCCTTGCCCCTTCGGGTCCTTGCGTTACGAATAGCCGCCGCTTCGCTCGCGTTTCAGCTTCGCGCGGCGGCGTTTCTCCTCGAGGCGGCGCTTCTTGGCTGCGGCGGTCGGCTTCGTCGCTCGGCGCTTCTTTGGTTTGGTGGCCGCGCGCCTGAGGAGGGACACGAACCGCTCGATGGCGTCCTCTCGATTCTGCTTCTGAGAGCGGAAGCGCCCGGCTTCGATCACGAGGACGCCCTGGTCCGACAATCGCTTCCCGGCAATCTTCTTCAGCCGGGCGCGCACCTCGTCCGACAGCGATCGCGAGTGCTCCACGTCGAAACGCAGCTGGACGGCGGTCGAGGCTTTGTTGACGTGCTGGCCCCCCGGCCCCCCGGCACGAACGAAACGCAGCTCCACTTCGTTGCCGGGAATCCGTAGCGTTTCAGTGATGACGATCATCTGTAGTAAGAATACAGCCATGACCAAGCGCTTGAAGAAATCCGACGAGGCGTGGCGCGAGGTTCTCACGCCGGAGCAGTACCAAATAACGAGGCAGCACGGGACCGAGCCCCCGTTCTCGGGCGAGTACCACGACCACCATGATCCTGGGACTTACCGCTGCGTGTGCTGCAACGAGCCGCTCTTTCGCTCGCAGGAGAAGTTCGATTCGGGAACGGGCTGGCCGAGCTTCACGCAGCCCGTCGAGGAGGAAGCCGTCGCCACGCGAACCGACGAGAGCTACGGCATGCGCCGCACCGAAGTGCTTTGCGCGAGCTGCGACGCCCATCTCGGACACGTATTCCCCGACGGCCCCCGGCCAACCGGCCTGCGGTATTGCATCAATTCCGCCGCGCTCTCCTTCGAAGACGAATGATGGCTGCGGGTCGAATCCCGGCGGTCGCGGTCTCGGCGCTTCTGTGGCTTTCGTGCACCGCCGAGAAGGCGGGCAACTCTCTCATCTTCGCGTCGACGGCCGACGCCACGACCCTCGACCCTCACAACACGACCGACAGCCAGTCCGACCAGGTGATCTGGATGGTCTACAACGCCCTGATCCGTTACGACGAGGACATGCGCTTCGTTCCCGACCTGGCGACGCGGTGGTCGGTTGCCGAGGACGATGTTACCTGGACGTTCGAGCTGCGGGAAGGCGTCCGGTTCCACGACGGAACGGCTTTCGACGCGCAGGCGGTGAAGGCCAACTTCGACCGGGTTCTCGACCCCGAGCAAGGACACAATCGCCGCGATCTCTTCGCTCCCATCGAGCGCGTCGAGGTCGCCGACGATTTCACCGTTCGGATCGTCACCCGGTATCCCTTCGGCGCGTTCGAGCCCATGATGGCGCACGTATCGGCTGCGATCGTGAACCCGACCGTCGCCCGGGCGCGAGGCAAGAGCTTCGGTTACTCCGCCGAGGCCACTTCGGGCACCGGCCCGTACAAGGTGGTGCGCTGGCGGAAGGATCTCGAGCTCGTCCTCGAGCGCAACGAGGACTACTTCGGTGAGAACGGCAAGCTCGAGACGATCGTCTACCGCCCCATCACCGAGGCGGCGTCCCGCGTGATTGCTCTCGAGTCGGGAGATGTGGACGTCATCACGCACGTGCCGCCACCCGACCTCCGACGCCTCGAGGAAAATCCTGACATCGCCATCATCAAGACCCTCAGCATCGGGGCGCAGCAGTTCCGCTTCCACTGCAAGCGGGAGCCATTTCGAGATCCTCGCATACGGCAAGCGATCTCCCATGCGATTGACCGCCGAGCGATCATCGACAACCTCATGGCGGGCATGGTCGCGCCCTCGACCGGCCCCCTCACGCCGCGAATCCGGGGCCGCGCCGAGCTCGGTGAGATTCCCCACGATCCCGAGAAAGCCAAAGCGCTTCTTGCTGAGGCCGGCTTGCCCGATGGTTTCCGGACGAAGATCACGACCACCCCTCGGTACAACATGGGGGTCGAGATCGCTCAGGCCGTAGCCGCCCAGCTGGCCAAGGTCGGCATCGAATCGGAGATCGAGGTACTCGAGTGGGGAACGATCCGGCAGTACTGGGGCGGGCTCCTTCCCGAGGATTGCCCGCTCGAGATTTTCATCATGGGTGCCGGCGCTTCCTCCGCAGACGCCGACTGGGGACTTCGGCCCATTTTCGCCACCCAGGAACGCAACGAGAACAATTACGGGTACTACTCGAATGCCGAGTTCGATGAGGTCATCCACGAGGCCATGCGCACCGTCGACCCCTCCGAGCGCAATGCCCTCTATCGGCGGGCGCAGGAGATCGTCTATCTCGAAGATCCCGGAGCCGTCTGGCTTTTCGACAACTACCACGTGGTGGCCGCGCGCTCCAACGTGGCCGAGCTCACCACGTCTCCTCTGGGGCTAGTCACCTTCGAACGGGCGAGCATCTCGTCCGAATAGCCCTCGTGCTTCGCTACGTATCACGGCGCCTGGTCGAGACCTTTCTGGCGCTTCTGGGGACGTCCGTCTTCGTCTTCTCGATGATCCACATGATCCCGGGCGACCCGGCGCTCATGGTTGCCGGGCTGGAAGCGGGTCCGGAGGTCGTCGAGCAGATTCGCCGGGAGCTCGGGCTCGATCGACCACTTTACGTGCAGTACGCCAGCTTCCTCGCCAATGCCCTCAAAGGCGATCTGGGAGTTTCCATTCGCACCGGCTACCCCGTCGCCGAGGAGATCCTCGACCGGTTCCCCTACACCCTCGGAATCGCGGTGGGCGGCACGGTGCTAGCGACCGTCGGGGGAATGCTGACCGGAATCGTCGCGGCGATGAAGCATAATCGGTTCTGGGATGGCGCGGTCATGGTGCTGTCGCTTCTCGCGGTCTCGACACCGTCCTACTGGCTCGGCCTCATGCTCATGCTCCTGTTCTCGCTCTCGCTCGGGTGGTTTCCCTCGATTGGCATTCGAACCCCGGCTCACTACGTGCTGCCCATCGTGACCCTCGGGGCGCAATCGGGAGGAACCATCTCGCGGATGACGCGCTCGGCGATGCTGGATGTCCTCGGCCAGGAATACGTCCGTGCCGCACGGGCTCGCGGAAGTCGCGAGAACAGCGTCATCGTGCGCCACGCCCTCAAAAACGCCCTCATTCCCGTCATCAGCATCGTAGGACTGCGTTTCGGACAGCTCCTCGCGGGAACCGTTCTCGTCGAGAGCGTATTCGCCATTCCCGGTGTTGGCCGGCTTCTCGTGGACGCCGTGCTCTGGCGGGATTATCCGATGGTGCAAGGCACGATGCTCTTCGTGGCCAGTGTGTTCGTGGTGGTGAACAGCCTCACCGACGTTCTCTACGCGGTGGTGGATCCGCGAATCCGGGTGACGTCGCCATGAGCTCCGTTGCTTTTCGCCGTTTTCGCCGCAACCGCGCCAGCGTCTTCAGCGCGGCGGTCATCTGCGTTTTCGGAATCACGGCCATCTTCGCGCCCTGGCTTTCTCCTTACGGTCCGCTGGAGCAGGACCTCCAGAACAACTACGCGGGACCCAGTCCTTCGCATCTCCTGGGAACGGACGACCTGGGCCGCGACATTCTGAGCCGGCTCATCTACGGATCGCGCATCTCGCTGTTCATCGCGCTCTCGAGCGTGGGGCTGGGTCTCGTCGTGGGAACGATGCTCGGCCTCGTGGCGGCTTATTACCGCGGCGCCGTCGATTCCATCATCATGCGGGTGATGGATGTGCTCCTCGCTCTGCCCAGCATCCTGCTCGGGATCGCCATCGTCGTGGTGCTGGGAAACGGCGTTCGCAATACCGTGATCGCGGTGGCGGTCTTCTCCGTGCCTACTTTCGCCCGCCTCGTGCGAGGCTCGGCTCTTTCCATTCTCGAGCGGGACTACGTGTTGGCGATCCGCGCGCTCGGGGCTTCGGTGCGACGCATCGTTCTCGGCCATGTTCTCCCGAATGCACTCACGCCCCTCGTGGTGCAGAGCACTCTCCAACTGGGAGTCGCGATCCTCATCGCTTCCGGCCTCTCGTTTCTCGGGTTGGGCGTGCAGCCGCCCGACCCCGAATGGGGCGCGATGCTGAGCAAGGGAAGGGAGCTCGTCCGCTCGACTCCGGTCGCCGCATTCGCGCCCGGGTTCGCCATCACGCTCGTCGTTTTGAGTTTCAGCTTGCTGGGGGACGGCCTCAGGGACGCACTCGATCCAACGATGGATCGACGCGTTTGACGAGGTTTGCGTCTCTTCGCGGGGATCGAGATACTTTCCTCGTGCCAACCGTCGCCTTCACGCCCAATCTGAGACGCCACCTCGAATGCCCCGACGTCGAGGCTCCGCCGGGAACGCTCGCCGCGGTGCTGGAGAACGTGTTTCGAGAGAACCCGAAGCTCAGGAGCTACATCGTCGACGAACAGGGACGTTTGCGACAACACGTCGCCGTGTTCGTTGGCGGAGAGCTGGTCCACGATCGGGTGCGATTGACGGACGAGGTCGGCGCCGACCAGGACGTCTTCGTCATGCAGGCCCTGTCCGGAGGGTGATCGGTGAGAAAGAGAATCCACGTCGGTACGCGGAAGGGGTTGTTCACGTTCGAGCGGGAGTCCGAGGGAAAGTGGACGATCGTCGAGACCGCATTTATCGGAGACCCCGTTCCCATGGTGCTTCCCGATCGCCGCGACGACGTGCTCTACGCGGCGCTGGACCTGGGGCACTTCGGCGCGAAGCTTCGTCGCTCGCGGGATTTCGGCAAGAGCTGGCAGGAGGTGGCCATCCCCGAGTATCCCAAAGTGGAGGGGGACGACGCTGAGAAAGCACCTGCCTTGAAGCTGATTTGGTGCCTGGAGGCGGCGGGGAACGACGTGCCGGGGTCGCTCTGGGCGGGTACGGCGCCGGGCGGCTTGTTTCGAAGCGACGACCGCGGCGAGTCCTGGCAGCTCAATGCGTCGCTCTGGGATCAGCCGGATCGGGCGAAGTGGTTCGGAGGTGGATACGACGTTCCCGGAATCCACTCCATCTGCGTCGATCCCGAGGACAGCCGGCGCGTGGTGCTCGGCGTTTCGTGCGGGGGAGTGTGGATTACCGAGGACGCGGGCTCGTCGTGGCGCTCCAGCACGACGGGAATGTACGCGGAGTATATGCCGCCCGAGCGACGGGAAGATCCGGCGATCCAGGATCCCCACCGAATCGTCCAGTGCCGCTCCGCCAAGGACACGTTCTGGGTCCAGCATCACAACGGGGTGTTTCGCTCCGAGAACGGTGGGGCGAGCTGGCAGGAGATTCACGCTCAGCCGTCGTCTTTCGGCTTCGCCGCGGCCATCCACCCCTCCGATCCCGATACCGCCTGGCTCGTTCCGCTCGTCAAGGACGAGCACCGGGTGCCGGTCGCGGCCGCGGTCGTCGTGGCGCGGACGCGAGACGGGGGCAGGAGCTTCGAAGTCCTGCGCCAAGGCTTGCCCCAGGAGCATGCCTACGACGTCGTGTTTCGGCACGGCCTGGATATCGATGGCACCGGCGATTTACTGGCGATGGGCTCGACGACGGGCTCGCTGTGGGTTAGTGAGGATCAGGGAGATTCCTGGCAGACGCTATCGACTCATCTTCCGCCGATTTACGTCGTGCGATTCGGGCAGAGTTGAACGCCAAACCAAGGGGG
>DASPGQ010000119.1 GCA_035620555.1 Vicinamibacteria bacterium | reverse complement strand
CGATCGCACTCGTGATGAGCCGGGAAAGACGGGGGTTCGCGAGCGCCATGAAACGCCGCGGCGTCACGCCGTTCGTCTTATTGCTGAACCTCTCCGGCCAGAGATCGAAAAAATCCGACATCACGCTCCTGGTGAGAAGCTCGGTGTGAAGTCGCGCCACGCCGTTTATCGAGTGGCTTCCCAGAGCGGCGAGATGCGCCATGCGAACGTAGCGCTCACCCGACTCGTCGATCAGAGAAAGTCGTCTCACCCGATCCTCGTCGGGGTAGCGGCGTCTTACCTGCTGCAGGAAACGATGGTTCAGCTCGTAAATGATCTCGAGATGCCGGGGAAGGATGCGGGCGAAAACCGTCACCGGCCATTTCTCCAGCGCCTCGGGAAGTAGAGTGTGGTTGGTGTAAGCGAGGGTGTTCTGCGTCACCTTCCAGGCGGGCTCCCAGTCCATGTCGTGCTCATCGACGAGAAGCCGCATGAGCTCGGCGACGGCAATGGCGGGGTGGGTGTCGTTGAGCTGCACCGCGAACTTGAGGTCGAAGTCGGCGACGGAGCCTGCGTTTTGAAGATGAATCCGAATCATGTCCTGGAGAGCGCAGGTCACGAAGAAGTACTGTTGCTGCAGACGCAGCTCCCGACCCGCCACCGGCTCGTCGTTGGGGTATAGCACTTTGGTGATGTTCTCGGAGCGGACCTTCGCTTCCACGGCTCGGTAGTAATCGCCCACGTTGAACGCCTCGAGCTCGAAGGCCTCCGTCGCTTCGGCGGTGAAGAGGCGTAGCAGGTTGGCATTTCCAACCCGATAGCCGACGATCGGCGTGTCGTAGGCGACCCCTTTCACGATCCGGTCAGGAGTCCAGCGGACTCGATAGCGTCCCGAGGCGTCGTGATAGCTCTCGGTGCGTCCTCCGAGCTTCGCGTCGAAAGCGATCTCGGGGCGCGCGATCTCCCAGGGGTTCCCGAGATGAAGCCACTTGTCGGTGATCTCCTGTTGCCAGCCGTCTCGTACGGACTGATCGAAGATGCCGAACTCGTAGCGAATGCCGTAGCCGATGGCGGGGATCTGGAGTGTCGCGAGTGAATCGAGATAACAGGCTGCGAGGCGCCCCAGGCCTCCATTTCCGAGGCCAGGCTCTTCCTCCTGCTCGAGGAGCTCTCGAAGCGAAAGCCCCAGGGAGTCCATCGCCTCCTGCACCTCGTCATAGATGCCGAGGTTGAGGAGGTTGTTTCCCAGATGAGGTCCGAGAAGAAACTCCGCTGAGAGATAGCACACGGTTCTGGCCCTCCTCGTCAGATACTGCATGCTGGTCTCGATCCAGCGCGCCAGAAGACGATCGCGCACGGTGTAGGCGAGAGCCATGTAGTAGTCGTTCAGCGTGGCGACGGGGAAAAACCTGCCCTGCACGAAGAAGAGGTTGTCGACGAAGGCGCGCTTCAGCGCCTCCACCGAGTTTCCCGTGCGCACGTCGACGCCGTCGGATCGGAATTGTCCGTCGGGTTTCATTTTCGGCATTCGACGAGCTTGCAATCAGGGCCTTCGTTACACTCCGGCCAGAGCGAAGAGCATGTCGATGTAGCCTCTTTCGATCTCCGCGAGATCGGCGATGGGAAGGCCCTCCTTGGGCTGGATCACCATATACTCGTTCGGTGCGTGCGCTCCCGATCCGGGAGGAAACACCTTGCAGCGAGCACGATAGGAAATTTTCTTGCCTCCACGGCAGCCTCCAAAAAGCACGGCTCCTTATAATGTCGGATCTCGATCAACGCAAGCTCACGGCTCGGCTCACCGGGGCCGGTGACGAACGGATATTCCCGTGGCCAGCAGCTTGCCGTCTGTCCGACGGATGCCTCCCTCCGGCATGGGAGGACCGTCGTGATCTCTGAAGAACAAGGGCAGCCCTTCGGCGAAGTTGACCGGGTACACCGCCGGGTCTTGTCGCTGGTGATGGATGTGGATGTGAGGCTCGCTCGTGTTCCCGGAGTTGCCGCATCGTCCGATGGGCTCACCCTCTTCGACAGAGTCTCCCGCCTTCACCGCGACGCTTCCTTCCTGCAGGTGCGCGATCACCAGGTACGTTCCCGTCGGCAGCTCGATCACCACGTGGTTGCCGAAGGGCGTCTCGAGATTCAGCGAAGACTGGCCGGGAACGACATCCGGCGACCCGTCATGAACGGAGGCAACCCAGCCCGCCGCGGGAGCCACGACGGGAATCCCGTAGCAACCGTAGTCCTGAAGCCTGTCGCTTCCGGTGAGATAGGGCTCGGCGAACAGGTCGTAGGCCCACCGTTGATCCGGGACGATGGCATGGTAGTTCACCTCGATCCGGTCGCCGCCCCAGGCCACCGTAAGAGTCTCGGCCGCCGGAAGTCGAACCGTTGCCGCGGGCTTCGTGGACTCGATGGAAGCAGGGTAGGCGACGGTGAGAAACCCGAAGTACCAGGCGGCCGGCGCCACGGCCGCTGCACATCCGATGAGGCTCGCGAGAATCCCGCTATCGATTCGGCGGTTGACGATGGCGTAGACGGAGACGACGAGAAGCAGGACCAGCCCCAGCAGGGGTAGTCCGATCTGAAACGCGTACCAGGCCACGATCGCCGCCATCCCGCCTCGACCGATGACGAGCCAGCAGATTCCCGATGCGAGGAGAACAATTGCGAGCGGCAGCCATTTCCAAGTAAGAGCCGTCACCCGGACATTCTACCGGTCGACGCTGTTACGTCGGCAGGCTCGGCTTCTTGGGCGGGAAAGGAAAGGCATTCTTGCTGTGCGTGATTCCTGCCGACACCTGGAGCTCGGCGAGCTTCAACGCGATGACTGCCGGGTTGAGCACTGGAACTCTCAGGTCGGACTGCGCCGACTCCGCGATTCCCAGAAACGCCATGCTCATACAGCCGGGCACGAGCACGTCGGCTCGATCCTCACGAATGGCCCTGCGGCCCTCTTCGACGAAGGCCCTCAGCGCGCCTTCGCGCTCGCGGGCGAGATCGAGAACCGGGACTTGCACCGACCGAACGGATGCGAGCCTCGACTCCAGTCCGCGTGCGCGTGCGATCGCTTCGAGCGACGGGACGACCGAGTCGAGGACGGTGATGACGCTCGTTCGATGTCCCAACGTCAATGAGACGAGGAGTGAGCTTTCGTACGGCCCGATCACCGGAATCGAGACGAGCTCGCGTGCGGCGTCCAGGCCCGGATCGCCAAAACATCCGAGGATCACGGCCGATATCCCCTCGCGCTCGGCACGCGCAACCGCCTTCAGCGCGTGCGGGATGGCGAGGTGTTCCTCGACCATCGACTCGATCGACGCCGGTCCTTCCTCCGTGTCCCAGATCTCGACGTCGGTACCAGCCGAGGCGTGCCTTTCGAGGAAGGCGCGACGGCGGTCGAGCTCAGCCTGACCCTGGTGCTTCTTCATCGGCCCGGGTACGAGGTACAGGATGCGCATGTCGTTTCAGTTTAGTTCCGGCCCGGTCGAACCGCTATCGAAGAAGAGCTCCCGGATTTCCTGGGGAGGGGGTGCCGTGAGCTTGCTTACGACGACGACGAGAAGGAGGGAGACGAACGGCCCGAAGATCGCCGGCCAGATCCCGCCAATCCAGTTGTCGAAGGACTGATACTCCAGATAGCCGGCAACGTACCAGGAGACGCACGCCAGCGAGCCTCCGATCATCCCTGCGATTCCGCCTTCTTTAGTCGCACGCGGCCACCAGAGCCCCAGCAGAAATGGAAACGTGAAGGCCGACGCCATCAAGCTGAAGGCGATGGTGACGATCCACAGGATCGCAGCCGGCGGCTTGATAGACACGACGAGGGCGAGGAGGCCGATGGCGAGCGTCGCACGCCGCGCGATCCTGAGCCCGGCTCGGGGCTCGACCTCACGGCCCGCGAGCCGCTCGAGCTTGGTGTAGACGTTCTCGGCGGCGAGCGAGCCCGCCAGAAGAAGCGTCGAATCGATCGTGGACATCGTGGCGCCGAGTATGGCGGCCACGATCACTCCTCCCACGACGGGATGGAGCAGCTCGGTGATGAGTGTGGGAACGGTAAGATCCGGCTGGGCCAGATTCGGCAGCAGAACGCCCCCCGAGATCGCAACGAGACCGGCACACAGGTAAATAAAGCTCTGGAACGTCACCGAGTAAACCATGGCGGCGCGAAGCGTTTGGTCGTCCTCGGGAATGAGAAACCGGGTCACCGAGGCGGGAGCGCCGCCGATCTGGAAGAAACCCCAAACGACGAAGGACGACACTACCCACACCGCCGGCATGTTTCCGAGAAAGGAGATGCCGCCGGGGTTGAGCTCGCTGTACTGCCGGTGCATCTCGGAGAAACCTCCGGCGGCGCCGACGGCGACGGGCGCCAGGATCGCGAAACCCACGATCATGATGACGCCCTGAATCAGATCGGTCCAAGCGACGGCGAACATGCCGCCGAGGACCGTGTACAGGATGACGATGCCTCCGAACAAGAACAGCCCCGCGACATAAGGCACCCCGAGCAGAACCTCGAAAACGTTTCCGGCAGCTTTGAGCTGCGCCGAGATCATCGGCACGAAGGCGACGAGCATGATGAAGGTCGCGACGAGGCCGGCGGCGTTGCTGTAGTACCTCTTCTCGAAGACGTCGACGAGCGTGACGCTCTCCATCTTCCCCGCAATTTTTCTCAGGCGGTCGCCGAGCAAAATATAGGAGAACCAGGGAGCGGAGGCGGAAGAGACGCCCGCGGGAATGAAAGCGTAGCCGAGCACGGACTGGGTTCCCACCGCCCCCATGTAGCTACTTCCGCTCATCTGAGTCGCGGAGAACGAGAACCCAATCGTCGCCGGCCCCAGCTTTCCCCGGGCGATGAAGTAGTCTCGGTCGGTTCTGACCCTCCGGCCGAACCAGAAGCCGAGCGACAACATGGCGGCGAAGTACACTCCGAGGATCAGGGTGTAGAGAGCGCTCTCGCTCAAAGCGGCGGCACTATACCACTGGCGGGCAGGTTCCTCTTTGCCGCGATTCCCGATTGATGAGAATCAGTCGATCTCCAGTTGTTCCTGCGCGGCGCGCCATGCCTGCGCGATGGCCGCCTGGGTCCAGGGGCTGCCGCCGGCGTCCGCGCCGGCGAAGGAGATTCTACCCAGGCGCCGGCGTCCGCTTTCGTAGGGTGGGTCCTTTCGTTTCGACCAGGGAGCGGGTGCACTGAAGTAGTTGTAGCCGTGGCCCCAGCGGTTCACGGTGAGACCCACGATGTCTTCGGCGGCATCGAATCCGAAAGGACCGAGGATATGCGTCAACTCCCGTCGGATCTCCCGCTCGTAGACTTCGAAACTCTTTTGCTCCATCTCATAGCGTCCGAGCTCCATCTGCTGCGCTGGCTCGAGCCCGGGCTTGTAGATGTACTTGTACAGGCTGAGGAGGGTGGGCCGGTCGGGATGATAGGTCGGCCGGTAGTCGCCCACCCGAAGGGGATCGGCGATGTGCATCCAGGTGCAATAGCCATCCGGCCAGAATGCCTCGGACCAGCCGAGATCGGCGATCGGGCGCCAGTGTCTCAGCATGACGTTGATATAGATGGCCGAGCTGTAGCGATACTCACCGAGTGCCTGGCGTTGCTCCCGGGAAAGCTCGGGCAGGATGTGCTTGGCCACGGAGCCCCAACCCGACATCACAACGTGGCGGGCATGTACGCGATAGAGCTTCCCGTCCTCCCGCGTGTAGAAAAGCGAGAGTGATCCACCTCGCTCTCCGCCGTCGTGCTCGATGCGCCCGACCATCGAGCGCAACCGGATCCGAACTCGCTGCCCCTCACGATCGAACCGGTCGTAACGAACGCGGGCGTTGAAGACACCTTCCATGGTGTCCGGACCGGAAAGGGTCTGGGGCAGGAGAGCCTTGAGAAGGTGGCGAGCGATGGTGTGGTTGCCATCCGGGTAGCGGTGGATGGGCTCGTAGGCGTAGCGCAGGATGCCATCGACTTCGTGAAAGCCTTCCCCGCCCATCCCGTAGAAGCCGGGACCGACTTCGAATGCATCGAGCGCCGAGGCGGCATCGGCACCCAGGCCGATGAGGTCCGTCGCGTAGAGATTGGCAAAACGGACCGCGTCGTCGGAAAGTCCCATCTTCTCGCGGATGAAACTCTCCCAGCTCATCTCCGACAGCAGAGCATCACGATTCGAAGCGCCATCGAGATAGTCTTTGCGGGTGGTATAGAGCTCGACCAGCTCGCGCCGTACCCCTTCGGAGATCGGCGCCCGCGCGAAAAACTCCCCATAAGGAACCTCGTACCAGCGATTCACCCAGGTGGTCCGGGCGCCGGGAAACACCCGGGAATCGAAGACGACTGCCGAGGATAGCCCGAAGCGCTGATTGAAGCCTCCGTCCCGAAACGCCACCATGCGTTCCAGGTCGATCCCCAACTGGTCGAAAACGCGCGTGGCCTCACGAGGCGAGCTCTCCGGGGATTCCAGGGCATAGGTGCCGCCCGGCCCGATGAGTTGCGTGCCCTGGAAGTCGAAGACGTTCCGCCTCGCGTGGCCACCGAAATCATCGTGGTTGTCCAGGAGCAGGATCGTGGGGTCGTCTTTGCGCTCCTTTTGAAAGACGAACGCGGCGGCGAGGCCCGCGATTCCTGCGCCCACCACAGCGAGGTCGTAGCTCTCACCCGTCTCCACGAAATCACGAGGCTCGGCGAGCTCGCCGTCCCGGACGCGATGGCCGAGTGCCATCGCCGACGGATGCTGACCGCGGAGCCCCTGGAGCTCGGGCGGATAAACTGTAGTTTCCGCTTCTTGCCGCCTGGGTCGATATCCCCGTGCTCCGAGGGTGGACGCGCCAACCGCCATCCCCTGAAAAAAATCCCGCCGAGTGATCGGGCGGTTCATTCCCAGGGCGATGTCGTCGTCATCCACTCGAGGAGTCTACCACCGCGGGAGTGCCTACCCAGGGCCGGCACCGCCCGTTGCTCGCGCTCGTTACCTAGCGCCAGCCGACCTTCCGCGCCCAAGCCTCCATCTTCCGCCGGTGCTCACCGAGGTCGGATGGGGGCTTCTCTCCCCATTGTGCCGCCGCCTTTCTCTTGCGTGCGATCTCGGCCTCGAATGGTCCGAGTCCGACGGCCCTGCGACGCTCTTCCAACCGTGACGGATCCTCGATCCCGGGAAGGGGACTCAACTGACCGTTCTCGTCCCAGTCGAGTTGGGTCCCGTAGAGTTGAGCCCGACCCGCGTTGAAACGAATCCGATCCTCAAGCAATGCGACTTGATACCAGGGAGCATCGCCGCGCTCGGCCGCCTCTTTGAGCCTGCGCAGCCCTTCGCGTTGAAAATGCGGATCGCTGATGGCGTGCTGAAGGATGAGCCACGCGGCCTCCTCACCGTCGGCCCCGACGCGTTCGACACCCGGCCAGCCGTACTGGGCAACGATTGCGGCGAGGCGTTCGGCATGCTCGAGGTGTACGCGCTCCATCG
>DASPGQ010000118.1 GCA_035620555.1 Vicinamibacteria bacterium | reverse complement strand
TCCGATGAACAGGTCTCCCGTCAGCCGGTCGAAGCTGAATCGCCACGGATTGCGGAGCCCGTATGCCCAAATCTCCTCGCGAGCCCCGGGAACGCCCACGAAGGGGTTGTCGGACGGAATCGCGTAGGGTAGCCCCGAGTCGACGTCAATGCGCAGGATCTTCCCGAGCAAGGTGTCGGGCCGTTGGCCGAAGTTCAGCGGATCGCCCCCCGCTCCTCCGTCACCAATGCTTATGTAGAGGTAGCCGTCCGGCCCGAATTGCAGCTGACCGCCGTTGTGATTGCTGTAGGGCTGATCGGCAGTGAGAATGACGACCTGGGAATCGAGATCGGCGACGTTCGGATTGGTTTGGGACACGGTGTACCGCGCGACGACGGAGTCGCCAGCCGTGTCCGTATAGCTGACGAAGAAGAAGCCGTTATTCGAAAAATCGGGATGGAACGCGACGCTGAAGAGCCCCTGCTCCCCGCAGCATGAAACAAGCGGCCCCACTGCCAAGAAAGGCAACGGCAGAACTTGGAATCCATCGTAGATGACGACGTGCCCTCCCTGGAGCGTGATAAACAGGCGGCTCGAGCCGTCTCCCGCATGCGTGGCGGCGACAGGGAGCTGAAGTCCCGAGACGATGGGTTGCAGTTCGATGGCGGGCTGCGCCAGGGTGAGCGCAGATCCTGCCATCAGCCAGCAAGCGACGAACCATGTCCTGCAAGTCATTGCGAGAGCCCACGCTACTTCTCCCGAGGCGGCTTTCCCGTGATCTCCGTCACGCACGCGAGCGCTTAGCGCTCCCCGAGAAACCCCAGGAGCTCGTTGTGGAACTCCTCGGGCCGATCCAGATAGCAGGGGTGACTGGCATCCTTGAAGATCACACGCCGGCTGCCCTCGATCGCGACGACCAGGGCATCGGATTTCTCGAGTGGAACGATGCGGTCCTTGTCTCCCCAGAGTACGAGTGTCCGGACTTTCACCTTCTCGAGTCGGTCGAGATATCGATCGATTCCCGCGGGCGCGATGGGAACGAAACCGGCCACTCGTTCGGGTGAGGTCACGACCAGTGGAAAGCTGAACTGCCCGCTCATCGAGGGGGACACGATCGCCGCATTGGCGATGCCGAGCTCGTCCATGAGCCGCGCGAGGAACTCTTCGGTCGCGATGGGCGATCGCTCCGAGCTTCCATAACCGGGCAGGTCGATCGCGACGACGTGATGCCCTGCTTCCGTCAGGCGCTCGATGGTTCCAAGCTTTCGCCAGGTTTCCGAGCTGAATCGAGCCCCATGGAGGAGCAAGACGGTCGGCGCTGCCGACGGGTCGCCGGACTCGAGGTAGTGGACTTTCTTGTCGGACAACAAGACGGACTTCTCTTGAATGGGCGGTGCTGCGGAAATGGCGACGAGCAGGATTGCGATCATCTTCAATCTCCAGGGGCGCAGGATATCCATTCGCCTCTCGGCGTGCGCCTCTCGGCCCAGATGTACCAGTATTCGCCGTCGTACGTCCAGAATCCCGCTTCTCTCAGCAGTCCGCCGTCCGAGGCCTGTTCTCGACAGGCACGCGACTGATAGCACCCGTCTCGCTCCCCCGGAGCTCGGATTGTCTGGCGCAAACCCCGGCGGTTGGAGGCGAAATTCGGCCCGCATTTCTCGATGAGAACCGCACGGGCGTCCCGCTCGCGGTCGAGAGGCCTTGCCTCGTCGTCAGTGGGAGACGTTCCGCAGCACACGTACTCTCGCCAGAGCTCGATCTCCTGCTGCATCCGGCCAGCGGTCGGTTCGAAATCCTCGTATCCCTTTTCCTGCAAGAGGCGGCTCACGGCCAGGAGACTGGTCGCGAGAGGTTCCACGTGCGGCCGCGGGTCACAGGCGAGGCACATCGAGGTCTCCCCTTCACGGCTCTCGGCGATCAGTCCCTCCAGCATTGTGTAAGCATCCGAGAGAAGCGCCTCCATCCTGCGACAACTGTTGAGGTTCGATGCTCCGCCGCAGTCGGCGAGCGCCATTGCAAGCTGAAAAGCCTCCTCCAGGCTCCGCTTCACCGAGGCTACCGCCTCGCTCAGCGGCGGAGCGCAGGGTGGGCAGTCTTGCGATGCCGACGCCGTGCCGCTGGAAAGCACGAGGACGAGACCGAGACACCTCATTTCGTTTGACCCGCGCACAGCATAACCCGTTGGCCGCTCTCGGTTCTAACTTCGAACCGGGCGAGAAACCGAGCTAGAATCGGATTTCATGACGCGCCCGTTCACAAACGCGCTCGTTGTCGCCGCCGCCGTTTATCTCGCGAGTGCTTGCGACGACAGCCCCACGAGCGGTAGTGACCAGATCGTCGGCTCGGGCAATCTGGTCACCGAGTCCCGTGACGTTTCCGGCTTCGTGGGTGTCGTCCTCAGCGGGGTCGGGCGACTGACGATGGAGCACGGCGAGACGGAGTCGCTCACGATCACGGCGGAGGACAACATCATGCCGCTTCTCGTGTCCGAGGTGAGCGACGATATTCTTTCTCTCGGGCCGCGACCCGGCACCGCATTGTCGCCCACGCGCGATATCGTCTATCGTCTGACGTTTCGGGAAATGAGATCTGTCGTGGCATCGGGCGTGACCCGTATCGAGGCCATGGGCATCGATACGGATCTCCTCTCGGTCGTTGCCAGCGGTGTCTCGACCGTGAGCGCCTCGGGAACCGCCGATCTCCAATCCGTCGTCATGTCGGGAACGACCAACTACTTGGCTGCTGAGCTCGAAACCCGGGTCGCGATCCTCGACATCTCGGGCCTGGCGCGCGTCGTCATCAATGCCAGCGAGCGCCTCGAAGGCGCGGTGAGCGGTTCCGCGATCGTGGAGTACATCGGCTCTCCTCAGATCAGTGTGAACGTTTCCGGAACCGCGACTCTCGTCCCCCGCTGACGCAGCCAGTCCTGTTTTCCCCGAAATGAAAATACCGAGGGTGCCTCATCCCTGGACCGTCTCGCCCAAAGCGGCGGTCGAGATCCAGCTCGAGCTCGGATCACGTGTGCGACGAGTCGCTCCAGAGTCTCACCCGAGGTTCGTCGTTGGGGTCGACGGCGCCTTCACCGATGACCGTGCGATTGGTGCCGCAGTCTGTTTCGACACCAAGACGCGCCGCGTCGTCGAGGAGAGCATCGCCTCGCGCACGCTCGTCTTTCCTTACGTGCCCGGGCTTCTCTCGTTTCGAGAAGCGCCGGTGATCCTCCGCGCGCTCCGCAAGCTGCGCTTGCCCGTGAACGCGATCCTCTGCGATGGACACGGCCTCGCTCATCCACGGCGTTTCGGGCTCGCCTGTCACGTCGGGGTCTTGTGGGATGGACCCACGATCGGCTGTGCGAAGAACCTCCTGTTAGGGACTCACCGGCCCGTTGGTTTTCGACGAGGCTGCTCGACTCCCCTTCGTGACAAGGGGGAGATCGTGGGCTCGGTTCTCCGCACGCGCGATGGAGTCCGACCCGTCTTCGTGAGCATTGGCCACAAGGTGGATCGGAAGACCGCCGAGAAAGTCGTTCTCGCCTGCACAGTCGGTTACCGGCTTCCCGAGCCGATAAGAAGAGCCCACCAAATCGTCTCGGCTGCCGTGTAACGTCACCCAGCCCACAGGCCAGAAAGGACCCACCAACCGACGCCGAGGGTAGCGAGGGCGATGGTCAACTCGACGCCCTGATGGACGCCCGTCAACCAGCGCGCCGAGGCCCTCAGTGGGATGGCAATCACCACGGACAGCAAGGTCATTCCCAAGATGGAGCCGAGACCAAAGATTCCGATGTAAGCGAGGCCGCGCCAGAAAGAGCCGATCTGATGCAGCGCGACCAACAACAGCGCCGCCGAGCCGGCCAGCCCGTGCACGCCTCCAATCGCCAGCGCCCGAAGCGGGAACCCTTCGGGATGTTCGTGCTCGTGCCGTTGGGGATCGTGCCGTTCTTCGGGCGAGTGTCCATGCGCGTGCAAATGTACCGTGCCATCGTCATGGCGGTGGGCGTGAACATGGATGCGGCGACGGACGAGGCGCCACAGGAGGTCACCACCAAGCACCAGGAGCATGACTCCTGCCGCGAGCTCGAGGCGTCGCGCCCATTGCTCCGAAACGGCGGTTTCGAAGAGCAAACAGAGCCCTCCCACGGCAGAGAGCATCAGCATGTGCCCCAGACCCCACGCGGAGCCGCGGACCGCGTTTGCCCGCCAGCTCTCGCTTCGCGTCGACAGGGCGGCCACCGCGGCGACGTGGTCCGCGTCCAGCGCGTGCCGCATCCCCATCATGAAGCCGAGCACGAGAATCGATACCACGGAGAGATTCTACTCCGGATAGTCGAGCAGTGATTGAACCTCGCTCGCCTTCCGCCTAGAATCCCGCGAAGGAAACCGGCATGAGCTCATGATTGGCCGGACGCTCTCTCATTACCGCATCCTGGAGAAGCTCGGCTCGGGCGGCATGGGGGACGTCTACCTCGCCGAGGACATCGAGCTCGACCGCAAGATTGCTCTCAAAGTCCTCCCGCCCGAGCTCGCCGAGAGCGAGGAGCGACGCGCCCGGTTCCAGCGCGAGGCGAAAGCTCTCGCCGCTCTCAACCATCCCAACATCGTCACGGTCTTCTCGGTCGAGAAAGCCGACTCCGTGCACTTCATCACGATGGAGTTGGTGAAAGGAAAGACGCTCACCAAGCTGATCCCCAAGAGAGGCCTCGCGCTCGATAAGTTTTTCGAGATCGCGATCCCGCTGGCCGAAGCCGTGAGCGCCGCCCACGGGCAAGGCATCATCCATCGCGATCTGAAGCCCGACAACGTGATAATGACGGAAGAGGGCCGGTTGAAGGTGCTCGACTTCGGTCTGGCCAGACCGACCAGAGGTTTCGTCGAGGCGGGAAAGCCGAGCGAGCTTCCCACCCAGGCGAGAACCGAAGCGGGCGCGATCGTGGGAACCGTTCACTACAAGTCCCCTGAGCAGGC
>DASPGQ010000117.1 GCA_035620555.1 Vicinamibacteria bacterium | reverse complement strand
CGTCCGTTGACGGCGATGGTTCGCCCAACGACTGAAACGTCGCCTCCGAAGCGCGACTGCCAGAACGAATGACCGAGGACCGTCACGGGATGGGCACCCGGGCCGCGATCCTCGACCCCGGGTAGAAAGGCGCGCCCCAGGGTCGGGACGATGCCATAGGTCTGGAAGAAGTTGGCGCTGACCAGGAGCGTGAGGACGCGCTCGTTCCGCCCGTCGGCGGTGAGCGAGATCGGCGCGAAGAAGTAGGCAGCCGTATTCTCGAAGACGTCGCTCGAGCGGTCGCGAACGTCCTGATAGTGCGGTATCGAAACGGCCCCGTACTCGATGCCGGGCCATTCCCGGTAAATCTGAACGAGCTCCTCCGGCTCGACGACTCCATCCAGTGGTCGGATCAGCAAGGCATGGACCGCGGAGAACGTAGCGGCATTCAGGCCGATCCCGAGGGCGAGCGTCGAGATGGCGATGATTGAGAAGACGGGGCTCTTGACCAGCAGGCGAAGGCTATAGCGTAAGTCGTTGACCGGATTACCGCTCATGGGGACTAAGACGGACGAAGTGTCCCAAAAGTTCAGACCTCGAGCTCGGATGACGCGAGCTGCCAAGGCCTTTCGGCCGCATCACCGCGAGCCCCTGTTCGACGAATCCGCGTCGAGCACTGGGTCCTTGAAGCGAGCGCAGTGAGACAAGATTTGGACAATCGTCCGAGGCGCGGTATATTCCTAGCAATGCTAGGAATTAACGATGCCGCGTGACACCCTCGGTGAGTTCGAACAAGTCGTCCTGCTCGCCTGCCTGCAACTTGGCGACGGTGCCTACACGGTTCCGGTCATCGACGAAATCGAAGCTCGAACCGGACGGAGCGTTTCTCACGCCGCGGTCTACGTCGCCCTCCAGAGGCTCGAAAGCAAGGGCCTGGTGCGCTCCCGGCTCGCCGAATCGACTGCCGAGCGAGGAGGCCGGGCCAAGCGCTATTTCCGCGTCACGCCTCGGGCGATCGAACGCCTCAGGCAGTCGCGCGAGATCTTGCTGAACATGTGGCGAGGTCTGGAGTCGATCGCTAAATGAGACACGAGGATCCGCCGCGGCTCCTTTCGTGGGCCCTGCGACGAATCCTGCCCCCGGAGCGGGTCGAAGACGTGCTCGGGGATCTCGCGGAAGGCGCTCAGCGAAAATCTCACCCGCGCGTCTGGTACTGGCGGCAGGCGGCCTCGTTCGCGCTGCGACTCGGGGCCGAGACCGCCCGTGAATGCTGGGAATCCGTTCGCCCGCGCACGTCTTTGCTCTCTCCGCTCGGCTTGCTGACCGAGCTGAGACAGGCCGCACGCGCGGGAGCTCGAAAGCCTGGCTTCTTTCTTCTCGCGCTAATCACTTTGGCGCTCGGCATCGGTGCAAACGGCGCCCTCTTTAGTTTGATGGATGCCATCTATCTTCGGCCCCTGCCTCTTCGTGATCCGGATCGACTCGTCAAGATCGAGGCGACGTCACCGAAGGCATACCTGGGCTTCATCTCATATCAGGAAGCCCAGGCCATCGGGGCGGACTCGCCCGCATTCGAGGAAGTCGTGATGGTGGGCAGCCGCGGCGTGACGCTCCATCGCGATGGGGAGCGTCATCTTCTGCTCGTGGACTACGTTTCCGAGCGTTTTTTCGAAGCCATGGGGATTCCCATCGCAATGGGAAGGAGCTTCGCTGAAGTCGAGAGCTCGCGGTCCGACACGCCTCTCGTGATCATCAACCACCGGCTGTGGCAAGAGAGGCTCGGCGGACGGGAGGACATCATTGGAAGCGCCGTACAGCTAAACGATACCTTGTTCACCGTCATCGGCGTCACACCTGCGGGCTTCGTGGGCCTCGACCGGATCGTTCAGACCGATGTCTGGGTGACGGCGGAGCAGGCCTCGTTCGTCGTCCCTGGACTGAAAGACGAGCTCGCGAACCGCCACCAACGCTGGTTCGAGCTGTATGGTCGTATCGGTTCCGAGGCGAGCCGTTCCGAAGCGCAGGCTCAGCTCGATACCATCGCGGCACGCTGGCACCAGGAGGAGCCGCAGCAGTACCCGAACAGCGGCTTCCGGTTGACGGGTGTCTCCGAGACGCATCGAAAACAGTTTCGCGAAGGGATGGTGCTCCTCGCTCTTCCCGCGCTCGTCCTTCTGATCGCCTGCGCGAACGTCGCGAACCTGCTCTTGGCCCGAAGCGAAGCGCGCAGAAGGGAGCTCGCCATCCGAACCGCCGTCGGGGCCGGTCGAGCGAGACTCGGCCGACAGCTTCTGGCCGAGAGTCTCGTCCTCGCGCTCGGCGGCACGGCGGCTGGACTCGTGATCGCGTGCTGGGCGACACGGTTCGTATCGGCCCTCGTCCCACCGGCCGCCATTACGTACACCATCGACGCGCGCTTCGATCTTCGTCTCCTGGTTTTTTGCACAGCGCTCTTTCTCGTCGTCACCATACTCTTGACCCTGGCTCCGGCGTCGCGCCTCTTGAAGCCGAACGTCGTGCGCGACTTGAAGGCTTCCGGAGCCGCTCCGCGCGCCGGAGCTCGATTCTCGATGCAGCACGTCATCGTGGGCGCTCAAGCCGCCATCGGAGTCGTCGTTCTCGTGGCGAGCTCTCTCATGGTGCGCAGTCTCTGGTACAGCTCTAGCCTGCATCCGGGGTTCGACCCGCACAAGGCGCTCGCAACGCTCTATCTCGTGCCTGCCCTTCAGGGATACGATAATGAAACGTCCTGTCGCTTTTTCGAAGAGTGGCGCGAGCGGTTGTCGGCGTTGCCGGCGGTCGACCGAGTGAGCTACGCCATTCGACTTCCGGCGCAGAGCAACGAGTCCGGCTGGGCGACGGATGTGGCGATTCCGGGAGCGGAGCCGCCTCCGGGAGAGGAGACTTTTCGCATCCGGTACACGATGGTGGGTCCGGACTACTTCGAGGTGATGGGAACGCGTCTTCTCCGGGGTCGTGGCGTCACCGAAGCCGACCGGCCCGATAGCCATCCCGTGGTGATCGTCAACCAGACGATGGCCGAGCGATTCTGGCCGGGGCGAGATCCAATCGGAAGGACGATCCGGGTGGGAAAGCAAACCGCCGTTCTCCGGGAGATCGTCGGCATCGCCGAGGACATCAAGATCGCGGATCTCTACGAACCGCCCGAGCCTTATCTCTACGTCCCGTACGCCCAGGACCCGCAAGGGTTCGGGCTGCTTCTCGTCGAGAGCGCGCTCGAGCCCAGCGCGCTCCTGGGCATGGTGCGGGCCGAGATCGGCCAGCTCGCCCCGGACGTACCGATCCTGGAAGTGGGAACGCTCGCGCGTCACATGGAGATGGTGCTCTTCGAGGAGCGACGGGACGCCTGGATCGCGGTGGGCGTCGGCCTTCTCGCTCTCGCCCTTACCTCAGGCGGCCTCTACGCCCTCGTCACTATGATCACGAGCCACCGGACCAGAGAGATCGGTATCCGCGTCGTGCTGGGGGCAAACACCCGGAGGGTGCTCTGGCTCGTGATGCGAAGAGGCATCGGACCGGCCCTGGTCGGCTCCGTCGTCGGCATCGGAGCCGGTCTTCTGGCGCACGGTTATTTGCAGAGTCGCGTACATGGGATCGCCACCGACGACCCGTTGAGCTTCGTTATGGGTGCGGTCGTGCTGCTCCTTGCCGTTCTCGCGGGGAGTCTTCTGCCGGCCGTACGCGCGGCTCGGCTGGATCCGTCGGTCACGATGCGCTACGAGTGACCCGCCCCGGGGCACCGGCGCGCCCAAGTGCGCAAGATGCCCCACCCCTTCACACGAATCAGCCGTTTAGCGCGGGAACGGTTCTTGCTCTAGCAGCAGGGTGATGAAAAACTCGGCTCACTCGGCGCGAAGCGCCGCAACAGCCGAGCCGTGACGGCCGGGCGATCGCGGGTCTCGCCACGCACTGAGCACGAGGGAGAGATCGACATGGGTGCATTGCAGGAGGCTTTCCTACGGGACCATCGGGTGCTGACGCGCGGGTTGACGGAGCTCGTCGATCTCGTCGAGGAAGACCGCTTTCGCGAAGCGGCCGTTCGGGCGTGGGAGCTCGACGCGGCGGCCGGAGCACACATCGAGTTCGAGGAGGCGCGCTTCTATCCGGAGGTCGAGAAGGCACGCGGCGCGGCATATGTCGATACCTTGTACGACGAGCACCAATCCGGGGTCGAAGCCATTCGCGCTCTCGAGGAGCTTGACACCAGCGACGCGGTCGATCCGGAGCAAAAGGAGCTCATTCTGAAACACCTGCGCCGGGCGCTCCAGCATGCCGTCAGCTGCGGCACGTTGTTGAGCCACGTCACGACCATGGGCGAGGAAGATCAGCGGGACCTGCTCGACGCTTTGGAAGGGTTTCGCAAAAAGGGCCGCCGCTGGACGCAGCTCGAGCGCCGTCGCCGATAAACGGCGTCGTCCGAAAGTGACATGTGTCGGTTGTACGGTTTCCGCGCGAACGAGCCCACCAAGGTCGAATGCAGCCTCGCGCATGCGCAGAACGCCCTCTTACTCCAGAGTCGGTCCGACATGTTCGGCCGCGCTCATGCCGACGGATGGGGATTGGCGTTCTATCGGAACGGCGGAGCGTCCTTGGCGGTCGAGCGGCGCGAGCGAGCCGCGTACGAAGACCTTCATTTCAGCGCCACCGCCGAGCGCGTCTATGCCACGACGGTGGTCGCGCACGTGCGGCGTGCCACCGTGGGAGGGCCGGCCGCGGCCAACACCCATCCGTTTCGCGAAGGCTCTTGGATCTTCGCGCACAACGGGACGGTTAACGATTTCGCCCAGATCGAGGGACGGCTCGCAGCCGAGACCGATCCCGACTTGAATGCGCTCCGGCGCGGCACGACGGATAGCGAGCGAGCTTTTCTCTGGATCCTTTCTCGAATGCGCCGTGAGGGTATCGACCTCGACGCCGATGATGGCCAGGACGTCGACGTCGGGAGAGTCGGAGAGCTCGTGAGCGCGTCGGTACTTCGCCTGAGCTCGATGGCGCGAAGCTCGAAGCTCAACTTCCTTCTGACCAACGGCCGGGTGATGGTGGCCTCCCGGTTTGGAAACTCCCTGTACCTGCTCGAACGAGACGGCGTGCGCGACTGCGAGATCTGCGGCATCCCGCACGTGCATCACGACGCCAAGCACCGCTATCGTGCCGTCATCGTCGCGTCCGAGCCGATAACCCACGAGCACTGGGTCGAAGTCCCCGATGCCCACCTCGTGGGCATCGAACGCGATCTATCGTTGTCGGTCGAGCCGATGTCATGATCTTCTCGGTCTTTCGGGGAGCCGTCACGAAGGAACAAACCGTTCAAGGTAGCCCGACACGCATCCACGACCGGCGGAACCGAACAAGGCGTGGAAGAGCCCTCGGCACCACTACGTCCGCGCGATGGAGCGCCTCCTCCTGCGTCGACCCGAAAGCGACGTAGCTCAAACCACTCCGCGCCTTCATGCGTGCCGGATCGAAGAAGACGAGCCAGCCGTTTGCCATCCGAGCGTCGAATAAGTCGTCCTCGAAATGCTCGAGCACGTGCCGGAACGAGACGTCGCGAAGTCCTGGAACAAGCAGACTGCGTACGGCGTAGGCCGGCTCGTCGCGTCCCTCGAACAATCG
>DASPGQ010000116.1 GCA_035620555.1 Vicinamibacteria bacterium | reverse complement strand
GTTCGGCTTCGCGCCGGTGTCGCGCGAGGAGGTGCCGGCGGCCGTCCGGCAATCGGTCGAGTTCACGTCTGCGTGCCCGGCGTCGGCGGTCGTAATGGTCGCGCGCGTGAGCTGAACGCCGTACGCGCTGGTTTTTGACCGGCGTCGGCGGGGCGGGTTACAATGAAGGGTCTTGCCGGCCGGAGCGTGCCTCCAAGTCCGACAACGCACCGACCTTCATCGCGTGGGCCTGTGGCGCAGCTGGGAGCGCGCCTGAATGGCATTCAGGAGGTCACGGGTTCGATCCCCGTCAGCTCCACCAGCCTTCGCTCGACGACGTATTGGGAAGCGTCGAGCTACGGCTAGGTAAACCAACTTCCCGAGCGAAGGCTGTCTCGCCGTAGCCCGAAGGGCGAAGGCGGGCCGGAGGTTGGATCCCACAACCGTCCTTCGGCTATGCTGTCCCACCGCATGTCCCCGAACTCGGATCGCATCCGCACGAGGAAGCGTCCGTCCACGGCCGTCACCCGCACGAAGCCGCCCGAGTTTCGCGTGCAGCGCTTCGTGCCCTATCTGAGACCGCGGCAGATAATCCTCAGCCCGGAAACCGAGCTGCGCTACCGAATCGAACGTCTTCTGGGCGAGGGAGGCTTCGGCCAGGTTTATCTCTCGCGGCGGCTCGGAATGTCTCCCACCGTTCCCGAGACGGTCTGCATCAAGATCAGCGCTCGCATCGACGGCTGGCTGCGCGAGGGTTACTTCGGGCAGCTCCTGGACACCCATCCGCGGGCGATTCGCGTCTACGACGTCTTCCCGCTGATACCGTCCGGGAGCCGGGCGAGCGACGTCCTCTATTGCCTCACGCTCGAGTACGCGCCCTACGGTGACCTCAGCACGTTCTTGCGCCGCACGGGCAAGGGGTGGCCGGAAACGATGGCTCGCCGCGAGATTGCCGGCGTTCTCGAGGTCCTGACGAAGCTCCACCGGGGCCAGCTGCTCCACCGCGATCTCACCCCTCTCAACGTGTTCGTTTGCGAGGGGCGTCGTTTGAAGCTCGGGGACTTCGGCATCGTTCGTCAGCAAAGCGATCACCGGGGGATCACGGCACGCACCCTCAATGTGCTCACCGCGCCGAGCGATATTCTCGCCGGCGAGGCGCCGAAATGGCAGGCGCGCGACGACGTCTACCAGGTCGGGCAGCTTCTGGCGATGCTGGTGAAAGGTGACGCGCAGAAACGGATTCGCACTCCCGACGTCCGACATCTGCCCTGCAGCGATCACCTGAAAGAGATCATCTACCGCTGCATCGGCGAGCGCCGGAAGCGGTACGACAGCGCCGACGAGATGATCGAGGCCCTGAGAAACCCACCGGCGGCGCTCGAGCCGGGGGCGCTGCGTACGCTCGAGGGCGTGCACCTGGCGTTCACCGGCATCTTGAGCAAGCCGCGGAAAGAGGCGATCCGGGCTGCGCGACGGGCCGGCGCGATCGTCCACGGGATGCCCTCGGGGCGGACGAGCGTCATCGTCCGCGGCCGGCCGAATCCGCTGCAGGCGGCGGGCCGGGATGCGGGCCTGAAGCTGATGGAGATCAAGAGGCTACGGGAAAAGGGACACCGGATCACGCTGCTCGGCGAGAAACAATTCTGGCGGCTGGCAGGCCGGCGGCGGGCCCCGCGGCGCGCCAAGTAAGTCCCAACTCGGTTGTGATAGGTTTTCGCGCCGGAGGTCCTCATGAAATCGATGGGACTCGCGTTTTCGCTGCTCGCGCTGAGCTGCGCCGGGCGGGAAGAACCAGTCGTCATTCCCGAGTACGACGCGGCGACGTTTTACGACACGATCACCTTCGGAGGGCCGCTCTCGTTCTCGGCCGACGAAACCCGTATTCTGGTGACCTCGGACGAAAGCGGCGTATTCAACCTGCGGGCTCTCCCCGTCTCCGGTACGGGAGCGCCCGAGGTCCTGACCGTATCCGACGACAACGCTCAGTTCGCGGTCAGCTACTTTCCTGGAGACGATCGGCTCCTGTTCACCGCCGACGAGGGAGGCAACGAGCTCAATCACCTCTTCGTCCGCGAGGCGGACGGCGCTACGCTGGACCTCACCCCCGGAGAGAATCTGAAGGCGATGTTCTTCGGCTGGAGCGAGAGCGGTGATTCCTTTTGGGTGCTCACCAACGAACGGGACCCCAGGCACTTCGACGTCTATCGCTTCGAATCGCAGGACTACCAGCGAGAGCTGATCTTTCGAAACGATGCCGGATGGTCTCCGGAAAGCATCAGCCGGAACGGACGCTTCCTCAGTTTGCTGAAGTCGATCACGAACGCCAACAACGATATCTATCTCCTCGATCTACAAGGAGGCGAGGAGCCCCGTCTCATCACCGAGCACGAAGGTGACGTCGAGCACGCGCCGATGGGCTTCACGCCCGATCACCGGGAGCTCTACTATCTGACGAACGGCCACGGCGAGTTTCGCCAGGCATGGGCTTACGAGATCGAATCGGGCTCGCACCGGCTCGTGCGCAAGGCCGACTGGGACGTCATGTACGTCGCGCTATCCGAGACGGCGAAGTATCGCGTCTCCGCGACCAACGAAGACGCACGGACGGTTCTCGAAATCGTGGATACGAGCACTTCAGCCCCAGTCGACCTCCCGGAGCTTCCCGAAGGAGACATCACCGGGGTCGTCATCTCCCGCAGCGAGCAGCGAATCGCGTTCTACGTGAACAGCGACACCTCACCGAGCAACGTGCACGTGCTCGATCTCGCGACGGGGGAGCATCGCAAGCTCACCGAGGCCTTGAACCCGGCTGTGGATCGGGAGCACCTCGTCGACGGCGGCGTCATCCGCTACCCGAGCTACGACGGCCTCGAGATTCCCGCGGTCTTGTACCGGCCCCACGATGCCTCGAGCGAGAACCGAGCGCCGGCCCTGGTGTGGGTGCACGGAGGCCCCGGCGGCCAGAGCCGCAAGGGCTACAACGCGGCGATCCAGCACCTCGTCAATCACGGATACGCCATTCTCGCGGTGAACAACCGTGGTTCTTCGGGCTACGGAAAGACGTTCCATCACCTGGACGACAAGAAACACGGCGACGTGGACCTGAAGGACTGCGTCTGGGCCCGCCGCTACCTGGAGTCTCTCGATTGGGTGGACGGATCCCGCATCGGCATCATCGGAGGGAGCTACGGCGGATACATGGTGGCGGCGGCCCTCGTGTTCGAGCCGGATGCGTTCGACGTCGGCATCGACATCTTCGGTGTCACGAACTGGGTGCGGACGCTCGGGAGCATCCCCCCATGGTGGACGGCTCAGCGAGAGGCCCTGTACGCCGAGCTGGGCGACCCGGCGACGGACGAGGAGCGCCTTCGCGCAATCTCACCTCTGTTCCATGCCGAAAACATCGTGAAGCCTCTCCTCGTGGTGCAGGGCGCGAACGACCCGCGCGTGCTGCAGGTGGAAAGCGATGAGCTCGTCGCCGCGGCCGAGGCGAACGGGGTGCCGGTCGAGTACGTCGTTTTTCCCGATGAAGGACACGGCTTTCGCAACCGGGACAATCGCGTCACCGCCTCGGAGCGCTACGTGGCCTTTCTGGATCGGCACCTGAGAGGTGAGGATTCGTCGGAGCCCATCGAGTAAGTCGACGCGAAGTCCGTGAGCCTTTGCCTACAATCCCAGGACTCTTTTCACACCCGACCCGACTTCGGCGAGATCCCTGGGTGACGCGCGGCCAATCTTCCTTTTCAATCGGGACTTGTGGACTGGGCCAATGGACTCGCATTTCGCGAAGGTCTTCTCTTTGAGCCCGGTCTTGGCCGAATCCTCGGTGAGTCTTACGCGGAGCGGTCCCTCTTTCGTCGTGAGCGGCACGAGCAGCACGTCGGGGCGAAGGTCGTTGATCGCATTGATACTGAGCACCAAGGCGGGGCGAGGCTTCGGGAATGCGATGGGCTCTACGAGCCAAATATCTCCTCGGCTTATTCGCTCCACATCGCCTCGTCGAACGTTCGCTCCCAGGAGTCCTGCTCCCGACGCTCGTCATCGTCCTCTCGGTATCCGGCGAGTTGTTCCCGGAGGCGTTTGTCGTCCACCATCCGTTTGAAGCGCGTGAGGACGCGTTCGAGTTTCTCGGACCTCGTTCTTCCCGGAAGCGAATCAAGAAAGTCTAGGAGCGGCTCCTCAACAGTTGCCGAGATCTTGCCTTTCATACATCCTGTCCTCCATAGCGTCCTATATAGGATAGTATATCGCCGTCGCCACTTGGCAAACGCCTCGGCGGGAAAGCGCGGGTGACCGATTGTGTCGTCCACGACTTCCTCCTTTAACGAGAACGGTTTTCGCGCTATATTCCCCTGGAGGGGCGCCGCAACGGAGTTGCCCGCGCCTTCGCACACCAATCCCTCATCAGGGCCGCATCAAGAAGAACCCGGTGCCCCCCGAGCCAGGAGCCGGAGGGTGGCTTCATGGAGAGCGGCGGGTCGAGCCAGAGACCATCGAGACTCGGTCATTTCGAGATCACCGAGGTCTTGGGCGTAGGGGGAATGGGCGTGGTTTTCCGCGCCCAGGACCTCAGGCTCGGGCGTCAGGTCGCGCTGAAGGTTCTCTCCCGCCGGCTTTTCACGAACGAGGGCGCACGGAGCCTCTTCTTCCGGGAAGCCAGGCTCGCCGCGTCGCTGACGCACCCGAACATCGCGGCGATTTACGAGATCGACGAAGAGTCCGGCACGCCATTCATCGCCATGGAGCTCGTTCCCGGGGTCACGCTCAAGGAGTCGCTGCTAGAAGGTCCCCTTCCCGTCGACCGGGTCCTGTCCATCGGCTGCCAGGTCTGTGACGGTCTCGCCGCGGCACACGAGCTCGGTGTCGTTCACCGGGATGTGAAATCCGCAAACATCATGTTGACTCCCGAGGGTCGCGCCAAGATCCTCGACTTCGGGTTGGCCAAAGCTTCGATGGCGTCTCGCGGCGCGAAAGCGTCGGAAGAATCCTCACCGCCGATCGACTTGACGCCGGTGAAGCCATTGATGCCGAGCCCCGGACCCTCCGTTTCCCAACGGGAATGGACCGACACGGGGCTCCTGTTCGGCACGCCAAGCTACATGTCACCCGAACAGGCACGTGGGGAAGCCGTGGATCCTCGAAGCGATCTCTTCTCGCTCGGCGTCGCTCTTTACGAGGCATCCACGGGTGAGCTCCCCTTCCAGGGCCGCAACGATCGAGAAGTGATCGAGGCGGTGCAGTTGAAAGAGCCGATCCCTCTTTGCGAGAGCCGGGCTCATCTTCCCCCGGACTTCTCACGAGCGGTGGAGAGGTGTCTGGCCAAGGATCCGGGGAAACGCTACGCGAGTGCCGCCCAGCTGAGGGACGAGCTGGCGCGACTGCAAACGAGGAGAAGTCTACGTCCCTGGCTGCCCTGGGGCAGACTTGGAGAACGCTTCCGCCTGGCGGCCGTGGCGGTCGTCGTGATCGCCATCGCCGGGCTCTATCTCACGGGAACGAGGCTCGGCGATCTGGCGGGGCGGGCGGACGACCTGAGGAACGTTCCCATCGCCAGCGTGGAGCGCATCGCCGTGCTCCCCTTCGAGAGTATCTCCAGTGACGAGGACGAAAGCTATCTCGCGAACGCCGTTCCCATCGAGCTCACCGCGCGTCTCGGGCAGCTCGGCGCGCTCCGGGTCGTTCCCTGGAGCTTCATGAATGGCCTGGCGCGTGGCTCGTCGATGAAGCTCGGTGACATTGCGAAGGCCACCGGCGCGGATGCCGTCGTGGAAGGAGCGGTCCAGTTCTCGCCCCCTTCGAAGGGCTCGGACCGAAGGCTCCAGGTCCACGCACAGATGTTCGATGCGCGCACCGGCACGGTGCTCTGGTCTCGCAGCTTCGAGCGCGGACTGGGTGACTTCTTCGAGCTGCAGAGTGAGCTGGCGAGGCACATCGCCTCCCAGATCCGCATCGGGCTGGCGCGTCGAGAAGAACGCCTGCTGGCCATGTCGCGTCAAGTGGCTCCGGAAGCCATGGAGCTCTATTTGCGAGGGCGGGAGGCTTCCGGACTTCGGACCGAGGAGTCGTTGATCGAGGCGGCTCGTTTCTTTCGCTCGGCCATCGATGCCGATCCCGGTTTCGCCGAAGCCTACGTGGGCCTCGCTCAGGCGGACGTACTCCTGTGTGCCTACTTTGGCTCCGTGCCGAGCGACGAGGCCTACCGGCGTGCCCTCGAGGCGACCGCAAGGGCTATCGATCTCGACCCCGATCTCGCCGAGGCGTGGACCTCGAGAGCCTTTGCACGCTACGCGTTCGCCCTGGAGTGGGACGAAGCCGAGGCGGATTTTCGTCGGGCGCTCGAGCTCGCACCGAGCTCCGCCGAAGCCCATCATTGGTACGCGGACTATCTCACCGCCGTTGGCCGCCACCAGGAGGCCATCGATCACGCCCGGCAGGCCGAGGAGCGGTCTCCGCTGACGCCCATCATGAGCCGCGACGTCGCCTGGGCCTATTTCTACGCGAGACGCTACGATGATGCCATCCGGCAATTGGGGAGGACGCTCTCGCAAGATCCGGATTTCACTCCGGCGCGCACTCTTCTCGGGCGTGCCTACGTGGCCGTGGGACGTTCCGAGGAAGGCATCGAGGAGCTGCGAGCCGCGGGAGAGGCCTATCTCGCCATGCTCGCGCAAGCGCAGGCGCTCTCCGGACGTCGTGCAGAGGCCGAGCAGCTGCTGAGCGAGATCCTGGCCCGGCCGACTCTCTCGCCCGTTTTACCGTATGAGGTGGCCGCCGTCTACGCGGCACTCGGCGAGCCCGACGAGGCCATTGCCTGGTTTCGACGAGCGATCGAGGAACAGGACGCGACCATTACCAATCTCAAGACCGATCCGACGCTGGACAGCCTTCGGGAAGATCCCAGATATGCGGGGCTTCTCCAGGAGCTCGGATTTCCGGAGTAAGGGTCCCGGTTCGTCGAAAAGAGGAAGACCATGATGACCTACGATGTCACGACGAGAGACAGGGTCGAGCTGACTCGACTGGCTCAACCACCAGCGGCCAACGCGCCGCCGGAGGAGCACCTTCGTTTCGCGGAGGCGCTGGTCCTTCTCCGTTCCCACTTCGGCGATTCACCCGGCAGCGTCGCACAGACCGTGATCGACGTGACCACTCGTGTCATCGAGGGACCGATAGCGCCGCCGATGCAAGCTTCGGCGCGGGCCACGAGAGGATTCGCCCGATATGTGTTGCAGTACGATTGGCATGGAGCCAAGCAAGACTTCGACGCCGCGGTGGGATACGGTCCCAGCTCGTTGGTGCATCTGTGGCGCGCCGATTTTTTCACGGCCCTCGCTTGCCACGACGAGGCGATAGCGGAGATCGGTGAGGTGACTTCGAACGCACCGATCGTGGAAAGAGACCGAGCCCGGGCCCATTATTTTGCGCGCAACTACGACGAGGCCATCTCTATCCTCACGCGTCTTCTCCAACGAGAGCCGGATTTCGCTCCGGCACGAGCGCTTCTCGGGCGAGCGTACGTCCAGAGGGGCAATCCCGATCGAGGGGTCGCCGAACTGCTGCGTGCGGGAAGCGGCTACGAAGCGATTCTGGCCTGGGCCTATGCCTGCGCCGGTTTGAGAGGTGACGCGGAGGAGGTTCTGGGCAGCCTGGTCGCGGATCCTGCCAGCAAGGGTGTTCTTCCTTACGAGATCGCCCTCGTTCACCTGGCTCTGGGCCACATCGATGAGGCCCTGACGTGGCTCCGAATCGCCTACGAGCAGCGCGACCCTTCGATGACCGATCTGGCAACGGATCCGGCGCTCGATGGCCTGAGAAACGATGATCGATACCGCGTTCTCGTGAGGGAGGTTGGCTTCCCGCTCGTTTTCTTCATAAGGAGGCGTAATCCATGACCGACGAGTCGAGACGACCCAAAACCAGCGACGGGGCACAAAAAGTCTCGCGTCGAGATCCGGAGCCCGGACGCGATGCCGTGGAAGCGCTTCGACTCGCGGTGGCCGACGCGCGGCGGGGGCAAGCCCCTCCGCTTTGCAAGAAGATCCGTCGTATCGAGAGCTCTTAAAAGACCGAGGCCCCGAGACCGCGGAGGCGCTGGACCCAACCGATGCCTCAGTCCAGGCCGCGCTACCGGCGCTCGCCTCACATCGTGAGCTACTGGTCTCGCGAGGGGCTCGTTTTTCACAATTACGCAACCGGCGCGAGGGTCACCGCGACACCGCTCGCCACGAGGCTGCTTGACGCCTTCGACGAGTGGCGCGAGCCCGAGACCCTCTTCGAGACGATTCCCGAGTTCAGCCGCTCCTCGCTGCGAGAAGCCGTCCGAAAGCTCGCGAGACGAACTCTCTTGCAACGATCCGACCGGCCTGCTGATGCCGCCGAGCGCACGATGGATCCGTGGGAGCCCTGGAACCCGGCGGCAGGCTTTTTCCACTTCACGACCAAGGATCTTCCCTACGATCGCGGCGAGGCCGAGGCCGATGCGTTCCTGAGCCGAAGGCTCGCGCAGGGCCGGCCGCCTGAGGCCGTCAAAGGTTACGCCGGTCCGGTCACGCTCTTGACGAAGCCGAGCGCGCCGGGAAGTTTCTCGGACGTTCTCGCGGCCAGGAGGACGTGGCGCCGGTTCTCCCGGTCTGCTCTGTCGCTGCCGGCTCTCAGCACTCTGCTCGGACTCACTTTCGGAATACAGGGCTGGGTCGATCTGGGGGAGCTCGGCCGCGCGCCGCTCAAGACGTCTCCGTCAGGCGGCGCCCGGCATCCGATCGAGGCCTACGTGGCGGCACGGCGGGTCGAGGGTGTCGACGCGGGTCTCTATTACTACGACCCGGACCGCCACGGGCTCTTGACGTTGAGGCGCGGGGCCACCCGCAGAACCTTCCGCGCGTACCTTCCCGGTCAACCCTGGTACGAATCCGCCGCGGTACTGATCTTGATGACGGCGGTCTTCGGCAGGACGGGATGGCTGTACCCGCACGCTCGGTCCTACCGAACCGTCCTTCTCGAAGCCGGCCACCTCTGTCAGACTTTTTGTTTGACGGCGACGGCGCTCGGTCTGGCGCCCTTCTGCACCGATGCCCTCGCCGACACCCGCATCGAGCGGGACCTCGGCCTCGATGGCGTCGGAGAATCCGTGATCTACACGGCCGGCGTCGGGGCCCGCCCCGCCGGCGTCGATTGGGCCCCGTGGCCCGACGAAAGCGAAGTGCCGCGGCGCTTCCCACCGAAAAGCGAGGCCCGACCGCGCGGAGCCGGTAGAACGAAGTAGAATTGTCGCGGAAGTGACTGGGGTCTGGTGGCCTCCTCGGACTTCAAATCCGATGGTCCCGGGTTAGCCCTCGGGACGGTGGGTTCGATTCCCACGCACTTCCGCCACGTAAGTTTCTTATTTGTAGTAACTTGGGCTGGATAGCCAGCCTGGCGATCGATGTTGGCGTCTCCAACCGCCGCTTGAGGATTGAAATCCCCCGGGTGAATTCGTTGATCGGCGGGACGATCTGACGGACAGGTCCGAACCCGCCCGTCCCGCAGCCCGAACGCCCCACCCAACGATAGCTCGTCTCGGGTAGGATGCTATCTATGGATCCCGTCACTGGCCTCCATCACTCGCTCCGTCGCGCCTGGCGCCAGCGCGGCGCCACGCTCATGGTCTCGGGTTTGCTCGCGACTGGGATTGGAGTCTGCGGTGCGACGTTCACCGTCGTCCACGCGCTCTTGTGGGAAGAGAGGGCGATCCGCGCACCCGATCGACTCGAGGTGTTGTGGCGCTTCGATTCAAGGACCGAGGTGCCTTTTGTCGAAGTTTCTTTCCCCGATTATCTCGACTGGCGGCGCGACAACGAAACGCTCGAGGACCTCGCGTGCTTCGGCGCTGCCAGTCACTACGGCGTGATCCAGCTCGACGAGCCCGTGCCCGTCGACATGTCCGATGTTTCCGTCTCGTTCTTCGACGTCCTCGGCGTCAAGGCCGTGCTCGGTCGCACATTCTTGCCAGAAGAGGAGCTCCCGACGGCGCCGCGAGTCGTCGTGCTGAGCCACGGTCTGTGGCAGGGTCTCTTCGCCGGCGCCCGAGACGTCATCGGGCGTGAGATCCGCATCGAGAGCAACGATTCCGGCACGTTCACGATCGTCGGCGTGATGCCCGAGGCGTTCGATTTTCCGAGCGGTATCGAGCTCTGGGCCGCCATGCAACGCGATCGACCCTTGACCGACGAGCGTTTGCTTGCCTATTCGTTCATGGTCGGTCGACTGAAGCCCGGGGTCGATCGTGCCGAGGCGAAAGCGGAGTTGGACGGTCTCGTCGCCGCCACCGACGCGGCCTATTCGGCCGACCGCGGCCGAGAGCACACGATGGCGCTGACGACCTTTCTCGACTACCACCTCGGCGCGGGAACGCGCACTGCACTGAGGGCACTTCTAGGAGCCGTCGCGCTCGTGCTCATCGTCGCGTGGGTCAACGCAGGTAACATCCTCGTCGTTCGTGCAAGTGAGGAGGAACACGAGCGGACGATTCGGCGCGCGCTCGGAGCGTCACGTCTCGACATCGCTCTCAGGACTCTGTCCACGGCCAGCATTGCGGTCGCCGTCGCATTCCCTGCTTCAATCGCGATCGCGATGGGAGCTCTCGCGGCGTTTCGCCGTTTCGGTCCTCCGGACATCCCAGGACTCGACCAGCCCCGATTGGGGATCGTCGCGGTGACGTTCATGGTAGCGCTGGCTCTCGCATCGCTGGTACTCACGGGCGCCTTCGGGGTGGCGCGGGCTCATCGGGACGGAAAGAGCCGTCCCGGCGGAAAGCGCATGCTGGTGATGGCCGAGGTCGCCGTCGCTGTCATCGTCTCGGCGGCCTGCGGGCTCACGCTGCGGTCGAGTGCGCATCTCGCTCGAGCCGACCCCGGCTACGACGTCGGAAGACTTCTCATGTTTGAGCTCGTGGCGACGGACACGCACTATCCCGAGATCGCGGACAAGAGGGCTATGCACCGCCTCGCGCTCGAGCGCATCCGCACGATCTCCGGCGTCTCGTCTGCGTCCGGCGTTTTGCTGCGTCCGTTCGCCCACGGCTCGGTCGGCTGGGATACCTACTTCGTGGCCGAGGATCAAACGTTTCGTTGGCAAGAGGTCGAGTACGAGGGCCGCACGTACCGCCTTCCGGAGTTCGCGGCAGAGCAAGTGAACCCGATCTGCAATGTGGAGATAACCACCCCTGGTTTCTTCGACACGATGGGCATCGAGTTCGTCGAGGGGCGCGACTTTCGCGAGAGCGACGACGACGAGAGTCCTCACGTCCTCATCCTCAGCAAGAGGCTGGCCGAGTACTTGTGGCCCGGCGAGAGCGCTCTGGGGAAGGGCCTCTACGTGCCCGAGTCCCGGTTCAACGAGGAGCTAGTCCGCCAACCGAGCCGCGTGATCGGAGTCGTCGAAGACGCCCATTACCGCGAGATTGACGACATCCGTTTCGATATCTACTACGCTTACGCGCAATCTTCGATCCCACTGAGAAACCTCGTTGTGCGCACCCACGGCGATCCTCTATCGATCGTCTCGCAGATTCGACGAGAAATCCGGACGATCGCACCTTCCGTCCCACTAGGAGGGCTCGTCACGTTGCGCGCCGTGATGGACGACCAACGAGCTCCATGGCGTTTCAACGCGTTCCTGTTCACCGTGCTTGCGGTGGTAGCCGGGTTGATGACGGCTCTTGGAATTTTCGCCGTCGTATCGCGAAGCATCGTCGAGCGGCGGCGAGAGATCGGTGTCCGCATGGCGATTGGCGCGAGAGCCAAAGATGTTGTGCGGCTCTCAGTCAACCGCTCGATGAAGTCCGTTGTCCTCGGCATCGCGACCGGCACAGCGGCCGCGCTGCTCCTGTCGCGGTTCATCGCGTCGCTTCTGTACGGGGTGGCGCCGACCGATCCGCTCACCTACGCGGCGAGCGCGCTGGCGTGGATTGTTGTCGCACTTCTCGCAAGTTATGCTCCTGCGCGACGCGCGGCGCTCGTCGACCCGGTGGTCGCGCTGCACCACGATTGAAGAATCATCACGTCCGACTCCTTTGCCCGTGGCCTTGCGCAGAGTGCATAATCGAGCGTGAACTTCGTGATCGTCGGCCGTGTCACGGAGGTTGAGATCATCGCCGTCGGCGGACGCATCCGAGACATAATGCGTCTTCGGCGGCAATTCGGGCCGGGTCGATGGCGGAAGCTCAAAGGCGTGGCGACGATTCGTCTCGCCAGCGGTGTCCTTAGAAAAGCCGAGTTACATTGGTACGAGGCACACGGCCTCGGCAAGAAGAAGATGAAGATCAAGCGATTTCTGGACTGATTTGATGGTGGTGAAGAAACCGAAGCAGTTCGCGCTGTGCGTGAGGACCGACGACTGCGAAGACCTCGAGTTGAGGAAGGTCTACGCTGTGCTCTCGGACAAGCGCGCCGCCAAGGATGGCTACCTACGGATCATCGACGAATCCGGGGAGGACTACCTCTATCCGGAGACGTACTTCGTCATCGTGGACCTGCCCGAACGAGCCAAGGAAGCGTTGGCGAGGACGGGGTAGCCCCTCGGAACGCCGAATCTCACGTACCTACGCGTTCTCGGGTGAGCGCTCGTACACGATGTCCAGGTCGACGTCAGCCGGACGGAGCCATGGATCGTGCCCGCGACGCCTCTAACGATGATGTATGCGACCCCGCCTTTCGCGAGAGCCTGCAAGAGGCTGTTATGCCGGTAAGTGAAACTGTGATATTGTGAAAATGTGAAAAACGTGACCGTTTCCATCCCCGACGAAGTCTACCGGCTGGCCCGCATCAAGGCCGCCGAGCGCGAGACGTCCGTTAGTGCCCTGGTTCGCGAGTTTCTGATGAAGCTCGGTGAGGCCGAATCGGATTTCGAGCGCCGCAAGAAGCTCCAGGCCGAAGTGTTGAGCACCATCAAGAGGTTTCGCGCTCGGGATCGTCTGAGCCGCGAAGAGGTGCACGACCGCGATGCGCTTCGTTGACACCAACGTGCTCCTGTACTCTGCCAGCACCGCACGCGAGGAGAAGACCAAGAAGGAGATCGCTGTCGCTCTTCTCGAAGGCGACGACCTCGCGCTTTCCGTCCAGGTGCTTCAGGAGTTCTACGTGCAGGCCACGAGATCCCGTAAGTCCGGGCGACTCAGCCACGACGAAGCGAGCTCCTTGGTCGAGGCGTTCGCCCGCTTTCGCGTCCAGGAAACGACGCTCGCTCTGGTTCGCGCATCACTCGATGCCAGAGAGCGCTTCGGGATCTCTTATTGGGACGCCGCCATCGTCGAAGCCGCGCGGAGCCTGGGCTGCAAGACGGTGCTCTCGGAAGACCTGAACGATGGGCAGGATTACGATGGCGTGAGGGTCGAGAACCCGTTTCGTGCCTGACCGAAGTACGACGAAGTCGACGAGAGCGAGCGAGATCGTCGTCCTGAGCTTGCCCGAGGAGACGACGAACTGACGATGGCGCGGAGCATGGCCACGCTTCAGGCGTACGGCGCGCTCTATCAACCGCAGTACCGGAAATCGATACGCTAACATGCTCCCACCGAAGCCCGACGACGAGGACGACGCCATCGACGACACCGTCGTCGTTCCCATCGAGGACGCGATCGATTTGCACGCCTTCGCCCCCGGCGACATCCCCTCGGTGGTCGAATCCTACCTCGAAGCCGCGCAGGAGAAGGGGCTCACCGAGGTGCGCATCATTCATGGGCGCGGCAAGGGCGTTCAGAAAGAACGCGTACGGCAGGTGCTCTCGCGGAGCGCGCTCGTCGAGCGCTTCGAGGAGGCGACACCCGACCGCGGCGGCTGGGGCGCGACGGTCGTCAACCTGAAGCTTCGCCGGTGAGAAGCGCGGGAAGCCACAGGGATAGAGCGGGAAAGAACGTCACCAGAAGCAGCACGACGAAGAGCGCGAAGATGAAGTACACGTTGACGCGCATGACCTCCCACATCGGCACTTTGGCGATCGAGCAGGTCGTGATCAAGACCGAGGCGACCGGCGGGGTTTGCTGCCCGATGGCGAGGCTCACGGTCACCATGAGACCGAAATGGATCGGGTCGAGACCGAGCTCGGTCGTGAGCGGCAGCAGCACCGGCACGAGCAGCACGATCGCGGCGGCGCTATGGAGGATCATCCCCGCCGCCAGGAGAATGCCGTCGATGACGAGAAGCGGCAGCACTTCGCCTTCGACGCGCTGGAGCACGAAGCGGGCGAGCCGTTCGGGAACCTGCTGGTTCGCGAGATACCAGCCCAGGACGGCCGATCCGGCGACCAGGATCATGACCACCGCCGTCTGGCGGGCGGACTCCACCAGGATCGGGGGGAGCGCCCTCGGCCCAATCTCGCGATAGGCGAAAAGACCGAGTCCGAGAGCGAGCACGACCGCGACCGCAGCGGCTTCCGTGGCGGTGAAGATGCCGGCGAAGATTCCGCCGAGAATCACGACGGGAAGGCTCAGAGCGAGAACGGCCCGTTTGCCACTCTCACCGACCCGGCGCCACTCGAAGGGCTCGGAGTCGGCGAAACCCTCCCGCCGGGCGAGGACGTAGCTCGTGAGCATGATGGCGATGCCCGACAGGACACCGGGCACGATACCCGCGATGAAGAGCTTCACGATGGAAGCTCCGGTGATCGCGCCGAAGAGGATCATGGGGATCGAAGGGGGGATGATGATCGCGATCGTAGCGGAGGAGGAAAGCACGGCGGCGGCGAATCGCGCGGGGTAGCCCCGTTCCTTCATCGCGGGGATGAGAACGCTTCCGAGCGCGGCGGCATCGGCGACCGCCGATCCCGAGACCTCGGAGAAAAACATGCTCGAGAGCGTCGTGGTCATCGCCAATCCGCCGCGAACGAAGCCGACCAGGCTCGCGGCGAAGTCGACCAGCCTTTTCGAGAGCCCCGCCTCGTTCATGAGCGCGCCCGCGAGGATGAACAAGGGCACGGCCACCATGGGAAAGCTGTCGGTTCCGTTGAACAGACGCAAGGGCACGACGGTGAGAGGCGTTCCCGTCGTGGCGATCACGAGGATGCTGCCGGCGATGAGCGCGTAGCCGATGGGAAGGCCGAGCAGGATCAGGAGGCCGGTGAGTACGATGAGCAGCAGCTCCACGGTTCAGCCCGCCCGCAGCGTTCTCGCGATCTGGATCGACTCGACGAGCAGCATGAAAATCGCCGAGACCGGCAGCACCGCGTAGATGTAACCCATGGGTATGGGAAGCGTGATCGCCCTCTCGGTGAGGAGACGAGCCACGATCTGAAAGCCGTAGACGAGGAGCACGAGATGAATCGCCACGAGGATGGCATGGTTCGCGAGTCGAAGCGCGAAGCGGAGCCGGTCCGGCGCCCTCTCGAGAAGGTTCTCGATCCCGATGTGCTGGCCCTGGGACTGGGCGAGCACCGCGCCGAGAAACGTGAGCCAGACGAGCAGGTAGCCCACGAACTCGTCGTACCAGCCGAAGCTCGATCCGAACCCGTAGCGAAGGACGACCTCGACGAAACAGATCCCGGCGATGGCAGCCAGGGTGGCGGATGCGGCCGCGGCGAGAGCCGTTCGGATCGCGCCCTCGGCGCGATCGAGCCAGGAGCTTGCCATCACTCGGCCGCGCGATGGCCGCGGATGGTCTCGACGAGCTCGGGGCCGAACTTCTCGTTGAACTCCTCGAAGAGCGGCTCCGCGGCCCGGGCAAAGGCCTCGCGGTCGATCTCGGTAATCTCCAGGTCTTCCTCCAGCTGCACGCGGTACCGCGCGTCCTCTTTTTCGCCCAGCTCCCGATGGTAGCGGCCCACTTCCCGGGCCACTTCCTCCACGCCGCGCCTTATGTCCTCGTCCAGGCTCTCGACGTACTGCCGGCTCATGAGGGGATAGGCAGGCGAGTAGACGTGCTTCGAGAGCGAGAGATAGCGCTGGACCTCGTGGAAGCGGGCGGGGACGATCTGGGAGAAGGGGTTCTCCTGGCCGTCGATGACGCCCTGTTTCAGGGCGGAGAAGACCTCGCCATAGCTCATCGACGTCGGATTCGCGCCGAAAGCGCGGAAGAGCTTGACCCGCTCGGGGTCCTTTGGAGTCCGGATCTTGATACCGCGGAGATCCTCCGGCCGAACGATGGGACGCACGTTGTTGGTGATCATCCGAAAGCCGTTCTCCCAGAAGCCGAGAAGCACCAGATCGTGCGCGAGGAGGCTCTCACGAAGCTTCGCGCCGATCGGGCCTTCGGCGATGGCTTCCATTTGGGCGCGATCCTCGATGAGAAACGGCAAATCGAAGACGCCGAACAGGGGCTCGACCGAATGAAGGACCGACGAAGGCACGTGCATCTCGAGCGTTCCGAACCGGAGGCCTTCGAGCATCTCCTTGTCTTCGCCCAGCTGCGCCGAGCCGAAGATGCGGACCTCGACGCGATCGGGAAAACGCGCCTCGAGGAGCTCTTTGAACTTGCGAGCGCCCTGGTCGAAGGGGGATTGAGGAAACCCGATGTGTCCGAGGCGAATGACGAGCTTGCCGTCGTCCGGTCCCCCGGCGCACGCGGCGAGAACGCTCAGCAGGCAGGCGAGACCGGCTCCAGCCGCAAAACGCTTTCCGCCTCGTCTAAAGGAAATTAGCCGCATGCCCTCGGAGGTCGAAGGCTAGCACAATGGTCGAATCGCCGCTAGATGAAGACGCTTGTGACTTATCTCGTCACGAGCGGTCGATGACGCTCACTCCAAGACTTCCGGCCGGCCGCGCAGGAAATCGATTGCGGCCGATAGGTCCCCTTGCTGTCCTCGGTCGGCCATCTCTTCCATGAGATCGAGATCTGACTTCGTGGCGAGGTCGGTGAGAGTCAGGTCGAGGCTTCCGCCCGGTGGTTGCGGATTGAAACCGTCTCGCAGGGTCATGAGATAAAAGGCGATGTCCCATACTTCCTGACTCGAGAAGGCTTCCTCGAAAGACGGCATCGAGGTTCCGGTCACACCGAGCTCGATCACGTTGAAGAAGTAGTACGGGGTCGCATCGCGCATCCGCCCCTCCTCGCGAAAGCTTCCCGGAGCCGGCTCCAACCACCCGGCCGCCCAGCCGTCTCCGTCACCCATGAGGCCATGGCACACCGGACAACCTCCGGCCTGATACGAACGTTTGCCGCTGGCCAGGTCGGGCGTGGTGAGAGGTGAAGAATCCGTGGCCAGTTCCGCGCTCAGCTCATTGACGAGCGTTTTGGAAAGATCCGAAATCGAATAGAGGTCGGACTTTTCGTAAACCATCTGGCGCAGCTGCTGCAGCTCGAAAACCGTCTCACTCTTCTCGAGCCCCTGTTGAAATCCCGTGTAGATCTCGATTACCTCGTCGCAAAACGTCGAAATCTCGCGATACTCGAATGGATTGATGATCGAGCCATCCTCGACGGCGTCTCGATAGTCTCTACCGATGTATTGCAGCATGAGAATGAGCTTCCGGTGATCCCGGGCGGCTCGGCTCACGACGACGTCCTGCGGCCTCTCGACGTCGTTCCGCAGGAGTCTCGCGGCAATGACGAAAGCAACGGCGAGGAATACGACTGAGACGGCGGTTCGCTTCAATTCGTTTCTAGAGCGCGGCCCAGGGTGGACGTTGTTCCACTCGGACCCTCTGGGTCAGCAGGGCGCCGTCACGAATGAGCTTCAGCTCCAGTACCGTATTCGCCTCTGTCCGGAAGAGTATGCTCTCGAGGTGCATGGTGGTCATGACGATCTCGTCATTGACCATCACCAGGATATCGCCGCTTCGAATGTCGGCCTTTCCCGAAGGGCCTTCCGGCCATACAAAATCGACCAGGATCCCGCAACGCTTGTGCATGACCCGGCGGACGATTTCGACGGAATCCCGGCCCATGTGACGAACGCTGATTCCCAGCCATTTGCGCTCGAATGTCGGATAGGCCAATAACAGCTCCAGAATCCTGTTGACGTCGGCGATCGGTGTGGCATGTTCCTCTCCGGGCCCCTCGTCCGGACATTCCTTCTTCCGGGGCATGTTGATCCCGATCAGGTTCCCGTTATCGGTTACGAGCGGGCCGCCATGGGCAAAGGCGGGCAGCTCGATATAGGTATCGATGAGCTCGTTGCCGCAGCCCTCCAGGTAGATCGTCGAGTTGTTTTCCGCCTTGATGACACCGGCGAATATCGGACTTTCTTCGTTGGAACGCGGTCCGGCAACGGCCCAGACTCTGTCTCCCGAGCTGACCTCGGACGTGGCCGTCCGTTCGATCGCGGGATAGTTTTCTTCATCGGCCATCTTCAGTACCGCAAAGTTCAAGACCGGGTCGACCAGAAACATCCGCGCTTCGATCGTCTGGCCGTCGTGACGCGTAATCTCGAATTTTTCACACAACTTTCTTTCTGTCGGCGAGACGAATTTGTCGTAGACCGTAAACAACAGGCCGCTTTCATCGACGAAAAATCCGGTGCTTTCGGCAAACATCCGGTACTCACCTCTTCCGGCACCGTCGCGCATGTAGCCGGTGACCCGAACGACGGCGGGAACCAAAGCCTCGATGACGGCCGGCGCCTCTGGTTCTTGGGCCGGAGCGAGATTTCCCGCGAACAATCCCCCTAACAGCACCGGCAGGAGGATCTTTGCGTTCTGATTCGAGCCATCGCGGTTCATTTTCTACTCACTCTTTTCTCGATTGAGATTCGGAAGCGTGGCAGCCGAGGCAAGGTGGCTGCACGCGGTCTCCATGACAGGTCGTACAGGCCATTCTCTCACCATGCTCCTTGACCTCGAACATGGCTTGGCGTGAGAGCGGTGATTTCCATGCCTCGTGCTGCCGGATCTGTTTGAGAATCGGGACGGCGAGTTGTTGCCCGGTGGCGGAATGTAACAGGACGCGCTCGCCATCCTTCACCACGTTCCCAAACGGATTACCCCGCGAGGTCAACAGATAACCTTCCTGGCTATCGTAGAAAGCGCCTACGATGTCCGGTGGTTCTTTCACCAGGCCGCGAGCCGGACCCGCCGGATTCTTCCCTGGCTCGCCGCCATAACCGATCGGTAGTTCCCAGGGCGCCTTGTCGACGGTGCCGTGACAGTCCTCGCACCGTATCTCGACCTGGGCACGAGAAGACAGGGGGATGTTGCCGTCGCCGTGCATCTCGATCGAAGTATGGCAATCCTGACAGAGCATGGTACCGCCCATGTGGGTCTCATGGCTGTCCCCGTAATGGCTGATCGCGGATCCGATGGGATTGAGGTCTTCGTGCCGGACGTCGTTGTGACATCGAAAGCAGTTGTCTAACAGGATGCCACGAAAACTCTCGGAGTCGTCTCCGTTCACGCGGAGGGTAATCGTGGTGTTCGCCGTTCCCTGCAGGCGGTGCAGCAGGAGCTTGCCGGTTTGATTCCTGTCGATCGTGGGATCGCTTCCTAAGTAGGAGCCACCGGCACGATAGGGAACATGGCAGGACGAACAGCCCGTGCCGTGTTGGTCCTCGAGCTCGTTTTGGGCTTTTGGAATATGACAGCTAACGCACCGGGATTGCGTCACGCCGTCGGCGAGAACCGGAGGGGACTCCAACCTCTCGGTGAAAAGGTCCGAGTCCGACACGAATGACGTCATGAATTCCTTGTACACCGCCGAGCCCACAATGGGCACCTTGCCGTCGTCGTCCTCGATTGCATAGGAACCAAACCGTTTCTCGGTGCCCCCGGAGGCGGTTTCGTTCAGTGCGAAGCGACAAAGATTGCGATGGATCTTCGCCGTCTCCGTTCCCGTCGATGATTTCAGTAGACGCCTCGCATAGCCTTGATGGCATTGGCCGCAGGTGCGCTCGGCAACGAAGAAGCTCCCGGGGTTGGGATAGAAACGCTCCGGACCCATGGGTTGGGGTTCGCTCCTGTGGGCTTCTTCTTTGGTGGTGGCCGAAGGGGTTCCGCCGTGACAAACGACGCATCCCTCTGGATCGCCGAGTTTCCGGCCACGTGCTCGGATCTGTTCCATCATCTTGCCTTCGGCAAACGGCAGGATTCCG
>DASPGQ010000115.1 GCA_035620555.1 Vicinamibacteria bacterium | reverse complement strand
GGATTTTGCGGACCGGACGTGGGGTGGAGACATTTACAAGTACTACGGCCACGAACCCTACTGGACCAACTAAGACAGGTCGATTGGGAGCTCGCCGAATCCGCTCGTGGATCGGCGAGCGCTCCGCGTGAAAAAGGGCCGGACCAGAAGGTCAGGCCCCTGCTCATCTTGATCCGACAATGACGCGAGGCCAGTGAATGAGGTGTTTGTTAGGCTCGGGGATGTGTGTGAGGACACGGGCCAAACACTCGCGGGGGTTGTCTACCAAACCATAGTCGTCGATGTCGTGTCGGCTACCGCCCCCGGGCCCATCCACGAGCAGTCCGGAACCGCGATCGAATTACAATCGCGAAAAAGCTCACCGGTGCTCGCATGAGGTGGTCAGTAGCAAGCCAACTTGTGTAAACCCTACGCGTCGGGAACCGACTAAGATAGCAAATCGAGATGCTGGACGAAACGGACATTTGGAGCTACATCCCCGTCGCCGACTTTGAGGTTCCTTCTCCACCAGCAAGTGATGCAGCCCGCGGGCTGGCGCGGCGTTTGTGGACGTCGCTTCGAGATGCTTTCCACCGCCCGAATCAAAAGGCGTCGAGTGAAGAAGTCCAGCTAGACCGACCACCGGTCGATAGGCTCCGCTCCGTCACGCCAGATCCCGACTGGAAGCCCGCCGCCGACCTTCTTGCCGCCGAATTGGGTGACGACTGGTTCGACAATCGCAGACCTGCTCGCCCCCTGCAAGTTCTCATCGGGCCTCCTGGTTGCGACGTCGCGGAAGTGTTGGAGGTACTGGCTCAGAAGCGACAACTCAACGTGCTGACCGCGCCTTCGCCCGAGGTACTCCTGGAAGCGTCGTACTCGAATCTTTCGGAGTTGCACGCGGTGCAGGAATCCATCGATGAGATCCTGGTGATTCCGCACTTGGAGCGCTGGTATTTACGGCACCAGGACGGCCTGAGCGTGGTGCGGACGCTGGTCCAAAGGCTAAACCAAAACGGACGGCGCGTGCTGGTTGGCTGCGACAGTTGGGCGTGGGCGTTTCTTCAGCACGCCATCGGTGTCCAAGATAGGCTCGGTGCACCGATTACCTTGGCTTCGTTCGACCCGGCGCGGCTGGATGCTTGGTTTCGTTCCACCTTTGATACTTCAGAATACGAGTTTCGGCAGAGCGGCGATGGTGAGTCGGTTTTTCCGGAGCTCGACAACACCGACAAAACGGACACCGAGCGACCCCGGCGCGAGAAATCCATGACGATCCGAAGCCTGGCGGCCACAGCGCGAGGCAATCCGGGTGTGGCCCTGGCCCTTTGGCGAGCCAGCCTCCGCACACGCGATACTGGGCAGGAGCCCGACCCTTCGGCCCAAACTTCCCGACCGGTCCTTTGGGTCGTGTCGCCTGCCCAATTTGCGCTGCCGGAGCTCCCGGTCGACGCCGACCGGGTAGACCGCTTTGTTCTTCATTCGGTCTTGCTACACGGTGGATTGTCGCTCTCGTCGCTCGTCACTCTGTTGCCGTTTTCTTGCGAGCAGGTCCAACGCTCTGTCAGCTTGATGCGACGGGTTGGCATGATCGAGGAACAGATGGGAAGGCTGTGTGTGACCTTGACTGCCTATCCGCTCGTGAGGCGGGACTTGCTGAGCGGAGGGCTTCTGACCGATTCTTTCTGACAAAAGGACAAGTCATGCAAGTTGCCAATGTCGCGGATGAGGCTACGCGGATACTACGGGAATGGAGTGAAATCCGACTGTTCGAGGCCGCGGTGGTGCTTGCCGCGGGCTTCGTCCTTTCTACCGCAATCAAATGGACTGTGCCACGGTTTGCGGACCGGCTGCCGTACCGATTCCGCATTTGGGTCCTGCCCTGGGAGCCAATCCTGCGCTTCCTCGTATTGCTATTCGTGCTCACCTACGTCGTTCCCCTGTTCATTCACCCGACCCCAGAAAACCTGCTCGCCATCTTCGGGGCTCTGGCCGTGGCGCTCGGCTTCGCGTTCAAAGACTACGCGGGCAGCCTGATTGCCGGCGTGGTCGCTTTGTATGAAAGGCCCTATCGCACCGGCGACTGGGTCCAGATCGAGGGCGCCTACGGCGAAGTTCGTTCGCTCGACTTGCGCACCGTCCAGATCCTCACGCCGGACGACACCATGGTCGCCGTTCCGCATGGCAAGATTTGGACGACTGCCATCTACAACAACAATAGCGGGCACCGAGAATTGATGTGTGTGGCCGACTTCTACCTGCATCCCGATCACGTTGGTCGGGAGGTTCAGCAAAAGTTGTACGATGTCGCGCTCGTCAGCCCCTACCTGCATGTTGACAAGCCCGTACTCGTCGTGGCCGCGGAAAAGCCGTGGGGCACGCACTACCGACTCAAGGCATACCCGTTCGACGGCCGTTACCAGTTTCAATTCATCACCGACTTGACGCTGCGCGGCAAGGCCGCGCTGCGCCGTCTCGGGGTCGAGTTTGGCGCGACTGCGCTCGCCCAGCCAAGCGATTGATCTTCGCGCTGGTTCGCGCGTATCAGACCGAGGGCAACGCTGCGCTTTCTCATCGACGACGACCGCGAGGACGGGCGCGCCGTGTCTCTCATCTCGATTACGCGGTCGCGCAACGACGGGATGACCGGCTTCCAGCGATTGTTCCTACGGCCCATCATCCGCAGCCGCTCGCGCGCGACGCCATTCTCCGCTGTCTCGATCCGGTGAAGCGACAGGTCGAGCGTAACTGCTCGCCGTGCCGCGTCGTGACGGTTTCGTCGGGATGATCCATGGTGTTCTCTCCGGAAGCAGAGCTACACGATGGATTCGAAGCTGCGGGCATCTCGAAGGCAGGCGTTGATTCGTTTCTTTTACACTCCCTGCGATGGAAGATGTTTTGGCAAGGGCGTCTCGGAAGGAGCCGGTAAACCCAATGGATAACTCTCGATTCGAGCGGATTCTCTGCAGCTCTCGTTCCGACGTTTCGCTGACGATAGCGAGCTGCTGGCTCGTCCTCCTGGTCTCGGGCCCTCCTCTCCACGCGATGCAGAACGAACCGGATGCTCGGCTCCCCGCCGATTGGGAGGTCACGGACGCTTCGATCGCCGAACGCCTCAATGCCATCTACGCGGAGATCGAAGCCTGGAATGCGATCGACGCAAGCGTTGCCCGAGGTGTCGTGACGCTCGACGGTGAAGTTTTCTCATCGGCGGCCGCCGAGGATGCCGCGGCATTGGCGGAGCGCATCGACGGAGTGCTCCTGGTGCGCAATCAGGTCGCCATCGCCACGGATCTGGAGAGTCGATTCGCTCCGGCGGGGGAGCGGCTGACACGGCGCGTTTTCGACTTTGTCGCTTGGCTTCCGGTGCTTGTGGTGGCTGTCGGGATTGTATTGCTGTTTGTCTGGCTCTCCCGCCTAGCCGCCACCCGCTCTTGGATTGACCGCCGCCTGTCTTCTAATCCCTTTCTCGCGGACATTTCCCGCCAGCTGATTCGCATCGCTATTCTGCTGCTCGGGATCATTCTGGCCCTCGAGCTGCTGGATGCCACCGCCCTTGTGGGAGCCGTTCTCGGAACGGCGGGGGTGGCAGGGCTCGCCATCGGCTTCGCGTTCAAAGACATCGTCGAGAATTACATCGCCAGTATCCTACTCAGCGTGCGACAGCCGTTCGCGCCCAACGACCACATCGTCGTCGATGGACAGGATGGCAAGGTCGTCCGACTCACCTCCCGCGCTACGATTCTGCTGACTATGGACGGCAACCACTTGCGAATCCCGAACGCCGCCGTATTCAAATCGACCATCTTGAACTACACGAAAAACCCGCTCCGTCGCTTCGACTTCGCAGTCGGCGTCGGAACAGAGGACGAGATTGGGACCGCCCGGCGCCTCGGCATCGAGGGCTTGACCCGGCTCGAGAGCGTGATGGACGAGCCGGAGCCTTGGGCCGTCGTCGAGACACTGGGCGACTCCAACGTTCTGGTCCGATTCTTCGGCTGGGTGGATCAGACGGCCCACGACTTTCTCAAGGTTCGAAGTGCCGCGTTGGTCGCCGTCAAGACCGCACTGGACGATGCCGGGATTGAAATGCCGGAGCCCATCTTTCGGGTGCGGACGGTTGCCATCGAGACACCGGTGCACCGACGACGATCGAGACCTTCCTCTGGAGAGGATGTCGACGAAATGGATGTCGCCGCCGATCGGGAGATCGAGCGCCAAGCGGCGGCCGACCGAAGCGCCGGAGGTGAGGACCTGCTGAGCACTCGTGCACCACAGGAATAAGTCGATTGCGTCCGCGAGAGGACGACGCCCATGAAGCGAGCTCTGAAGCCTGCGGCATCATTACACGAGCCGGACTCCACTGCGCGGACGGAAACGCTCGTTGGGTCGAACGGGGCGGACGGTGGAACTCCAGCCGTCATGGCCATTTCTACAAATGGCCGCTTTTCGGTTCGAGCCGCGGGCACAACGACTCCCGGAGGATCGGTCGCCCACTTCCTAGCTCCAACGAAGCTGCGTAACACTCCTAGTCGCAGCCGCAGGAGTATGCAAGAGTATATGGCGACTCGTTCGACCCTAAGGCGTGCGCAAGCCGCGGCACCGGAGGCCGCCTCTTGGTGTAAGAAGTGCCGGAGGCTTCTTCCTCTCGGACCCGCCATACGAGAGAACTCCCCACGTTCTCACCGGAAAGCGAGTCTGGCTGCACTTGGCACGGCGGTTGCACCGAGACGATCTGGAATCCAAATGCGGTGTTTCGCTCGGCCAGTTTTCCGAGAGGTCAGCGTCTCCGCCAGGCTTCCAATTCAAGGAGGAATCATGAGTAAGTGGAAACAAACGCGGGGGTTCTGTGACCGGGGTCCTGGTCATGGCACTTCTGTTGGTGCTCGTTGTCATCATTGGGGTCCTATATTTCGCGAATCCTCGTCGGCGGTCCACCGACAGTCTGGAACGTGACGGAAATGCCGTAGCCGAAAACTTGGGTGACGCGGTGCAAAGAATGCGGGATACGTCGCTGGACGCTGTCACGACGACCAAAGTCAAAGCCGCCCTCGGACTCTCGAAGAGTGTGTCGAGCTTCGAGCTCGACGTCGATTCCGACGATGGACGGGTCACTTTGACGGGCACGCTTCCTTCGCAGGAGGCCGAAGCCAGCGCCCTGCGGATCGCAGCCGACACCTCCGGAGTGGTGGAGGTCATCGACCGCATCGATGTGGCCCCCGGCGTCGAGTCCACTTCAGCGAGGAGCGATCTCGTGGACCGCCTCATCGACGCCGAATTGAAGGTAACGATCTACGAGACGCTTCTGGACGTGGAGAACATGGATGTCCGCCGCATCCGGGTGCTCGTCGATGGTGGAGCGGTCACCCTCACCGGGATCGCGCCCGATGTCCGCCAGAAAGAGCTCGCGGCGGGTGTCGTGGCCGGAATCGAAGGCGTTCGTCTGGTGGTCGATCATCTGAAAGTAGCCGTTCCCGCCTCGGCCGACGCCCTCCCCTAGCGGTCGAGCAATCGCCGCTCGGGCGGCGCGAAGCAGGCCCGGGTTCGGAGACCACGCGTTGGGTTTCGTTCAGCGTGTCGGTAATCGCTTCTCGAAACCGTGAAGGGTCTTCAGGATTCACGCTCGAATGGCGAGGGATGCGATTCGCGGGCATCGGACTTGCCGCTTCCCGGCCGTCCATGGGCGAGCTCCCAGCGAGGTAGAAAAGGATGGGTCTTCGCGGAATCGTGTGGGTGAATTCGTGAGCAAGATGGCGTTCTCGTTCGGGCACGCCGCGAGATCATACTCGTCAGCGAAGGCGCAAGAAATCGAGAGGGGGCGGCAGGCGGCACGAGAGGTGCCGGCCGAGCTCGCCATTCTCCAGGATCCCGAGATTCAGAGAATGGTCCGCGAGGTAGGGCTTCGGATCGCCCACTCATCGGAGAGGCCGGAGCTACCCTGGGAGTTCCACTGCGGACTGGCGCCCCGACCTCGATGTCCTGCTCACGCTTACAGGATACGTAGATATGCAGCAGAGCGGAAGCTCAGGTCCGAAGGCGGAACAGAGGAAGTATCTACCAACCGCATTCTTTATAGGCCCGGCTCCGCGTCATCGACAGCGGCGAGGGAATGAGCTCCGGGTTCCTGCCCTTCGCCTTCGAGAGATTCCGCCAACAGAACAGCACCAGCACTCGCTCCCATCATGGGCTGGGTCTGGGTCTTTA
>DASPGQ010000114.1 GCA_035620555.1 Vicinamibacteria bacterium | reverse complement strand
GTTTCGATCTCCTCGACCTCCCCATCGCGGGTCAACGTAATGGATTCGTAGATGTAGCTCGTGAGACGTTGGACCGCGGAAGAGCTTTCGACCCGGTCGGTCAGATCACGCAAATAGTCCGGGAAGACTCCGGAGACATCCTCCTCGTTCCCTTGACGGTGCAGCCGAACCACGGCCAGCGACGGAGGGTCCTCGATTCCGAGCGGGCGCAAGAGGACCCCATAGACGGCGCTGAAGATCGCGGTGTTGGCGCCGATTCCGAGGGCCATCGTGATCACGGCGAAACCGGCGAAAGCCTTGTTCTTGGGGAGCAGACGAATGGCAACCGCCACATCATGCTTCCAAGTCATCGTAGACCTCTCTTTTCTCCGATATCCAAATCTCGTATGTCGAAGACTCTTCGGAGCTTGCTCGAAGCAATGGGCCCTCAGGGCCGAGGTGACGAGATCCCAATAGGCACGGGCCAAGAATCGCCACCCGTGCAGGACGCCCTGATTCCGGGCATCCTGACCGAGCTTCTGAAACAGCGAGACCATCTCCTCACCGTGGACTCGACGAATCGCTTCGGGGAACAGTCCCACCAGCCGGCGATAGGTGCGCTCGGCGAGAGAGATCCGGGTGCGCAACCCCTAACCCCTTCCTTTGCTCTCCGACGGGCCAACCAGACGCGAGCGCAACCGAGCGACGAGTCCTTCGAGGTGTCTGGCTTCCCCGAGCAAAACTCTCCGGCCAGCGGGTGTCAGCTCGTAGTACCGGCGTCTCGGATCGTCGCCGCGGCGGCGCTTACCTTCGCGGATAAAGCCCATCGCGACGAGACGACGGATGACGGAGTACAGATTCCCGGGCAGGGGACGGATTCGGTGCTCGCTATCCCGCTCGATCCGTTGAACCAGGGCATAGCCATGGGCTGGCTCGTGGGCAAGGGCCAAAAGAACGTGTAGCTCGATGGGCCTCAAAGCGCTCGGCATCACCCAACTGTACTTCAGTGAAGTATACTTCTGTCAAGTACACTGTAGGACTGAAGGCTTTCGAACCCGCCAAGAGTCAATCGCGCAGTTCCTTGCCCGTGAGCTCCATGAAGACGTCGCCCAGGTTCGGGCGGGACAATCGAAGCTGAAGAACGACATTCGCTTCCTGGGCAACGAGCGGGATCAGAAGTGCAAGCACTTTCTCCGCGTCCGCGGTTCGGATGCGGTACGAGCTCACGCCGTTCGGTACGGCATTCCATTCGGACAACGAGGCCGCGAGATTCTCTTTCGGCTCTCGGGCGAGCTCCAGCTCGATCGTACGCCCGCCGCCGAGCTCCTCGACCAGCTGCTCCACGGTACCCTCGGCCACGCAGGCGCCCTCGTCGAGGATGGCAAGGCGGCTGCAAAGACGCTCCGCCTCGTCCATATAATGCGTGCTGAGCACGAGCGCGAGCCCGTCGGCAGCGAGTCCTTGCATCGTCTCGTAGATGCGCTCGCGGGATTGAGGATCGATACCAACCGTCGGCTCGTCGAGAAGAACCACCTGAGGCTGGTGCACCAGGCCGCAGACGAGATTGAGCCGGCGTTTCATCCCCTCGGAGAACACCGCAACCCGATCGTGGCGTCGGGCGCTGAGCCCGGCGAGCTCGAGCAGCTCGTCCACCCGCCGCTCGAGCCGATGGCCCGTGACCCCGTAGACTCCTCCGAAGAAGCGCAAGTTCTCTTCGGCGGTCAGCGGAGGATAGAGCGCGATCCTCTGCGGGACGAGCCCGAGAGCGCCGCCTACGAGAGCGACGGTTCCCCCGGACTTTGGAACCACCCCGCCGGTCATGCCGAGCGTCGTAGTCTTCCCCGCCCCGTTCGGACCGAGAACGCCGAAGATCTCGCCTCGATGAACGGTGAACGAGACTCCGCGCACCGCCTCGCGGCCCCCGTACACTTTCCTGAGATCGGAAACCACGAGGACGGCTTCCGCAGGCAAAGGCTAGAGCAAGCTCTTTACGGCGCGGACGACAGCCTCTGCCGTGATACCCAACTTTTGAAGATTCGTCTCCCCCGGAGCGGAGGCGCCGAATCGGTCGATACCGATTGCGATCCCGTCCGGCCCGACGAAGCGGCTCCAGCCGAAGCGAGCTCCCGCTTCCACCGAGACGCGCGCCGTCACTGAGCTCGGCAGGACTTCCTCTCGATAATCCGCCGACTCGGCTTCGAAGAGCTCCCAGCACGGCATCGAGACGATCCGTACGCGAACGCCCTCTCGGGCAAGTTCTGCCTCGGCCGCGAGCGCCACTTCCACCTCGGATCCCGTGGCGATCACGATGGCTTGGACTGGGCCGCCCTCGGGACTCGAAAGGACGTAGGCGCCTCGTCGAAGTCCCGAAGCCGCGCCCAGGCGGCGGTGATCCGCTTCCGTGACTTTCTGCCGGGTCAGCACGAGAGCCGTCGGACCCTCGGTTCTCTCCATGGCGTATCGCCACGCTTCACTCGTCTCGCTCCCGTCCGCGGGGCGAATCACCTGAAGGTTCGGCATGGCTCTCAGCGAAGCCAGATGCTCGACGGGCTGATGCGTCGGTCCGTCCTCTCCGACGCCCACCGAATCGTGTGTCCACACGTAGATGGCAGGTAGACCGCTGAGCGCGGCCAGTCGCACCGCGGGGCGCATGTAGTCCGAGAAGACGAAGAACGTCGAGGCGTAAGGGCGAAGGCCACCGTGGTAGGCGAACCCGTTCACGATCGCGCCCATCGCGTGCTCGCGAACGCCAAAATGGATGTTTCTCCCGGCGCCGGTCTGCCCGTCGAAGGAACCCTCGTCGTCGAGCGCCGTCTTGGTGGACGACGAGAGATCGGCATCGCCCCCGATGAGCTCGGGGACACGTTTGGCGATGGCATTCAGCACCTTGCCCGAGGCCTCCCGGGTGGCCAGTTTCTTGCCCGGCTCGAAAGTGGGAATTGCCTGGTCCCAACCGGAAGGCAGCTCGCGCCGAAAACGCCTCTCCCATTCACTGGCAAGATCCGGAAACGCTCTCCGGTAGGACTCGAATCGATCGTTCCACTCACCGGACCAGCGAGCCCCGTTCTCGCGAGCCAGACGAAAGTGCGCCATGACGTCGTCGGGGACGTAGAACTCCTTGCCCGGATCCCAGCCGAGCGCTTTCTTGGTTGCCGCGACCTCGTCGACGCCGAGCGGCGCTCCGTGAGCCGCCGATTTTCCCTGTTTGGCGGGCGAGCCGTAACCGATGGTCGTGTGCACGATGATGAGCGAAGGCCGCGAAGTGTCCTGTCGAGCTTCCCCGATGGCGGAATCGATGGCGTCGATGTCGTGATCTCCGTCGTCGACCCCGAGCACTTGCCAGCCGTAGGCTTCGAAACGCTTCTTCACGTCCTCGGTCGAGAAGCTCCACGAGGCCGGTCCGTCGAGCGTGACATCGTTCGCGTCGTAGAGGAAGACGATCTTGCCGAGCTTCAGCTGTCCCGCGATGGACGCCGCCTCGGCGGCCACTCCTTCCATGAGGTCACCGTCGGAAACGAGACCGTAGGTATGGTGGTCGACGACGACGTGACCCGGACGATTGAAACGATGAGCGAGAGCGCGCTCGGCCATCGCCATTCCCACCGCGTTACCGAATCCCTGGCCCAGCGGTCCGGTGGTGGCCTCCACTCCGGGCGTCACGAACGACTCGGGATGCCCGGGAGTGCGACTCCCCCACTGCCGGAAGTCTCTCAGATCCTCGAGCGTCAGGTCATAGCCCGTGAGATAGAGAAGCGCGTAGAGAAGCATGGAGCCATGCCCCGCGGAGAGCACGAAACGGTCGCGGTCGGGCCACGTGGGGCTTCCCGGGTCGTGCCGCATGTGATTCTGCCACAGAACGTAGCCCATCGGCGCGGCTCCCAGGGGCAGCCCGGGATGGCCCGAGTCGGCCTTCTGCACGGCATCGATGGCCAGCGTGCGGATGGTGTTGATGCAGAGTTGATCGATTCGAACGGCCGTGGTCATGGATGCGGAGAATACCAGGACCGCGAGACCCACACAATACAGGAGATGGAAGCGTTAAGCCCTTCACAGTCACTGGCTCGCCGGCCCGCTACTCTATAGCCAGACGAGGAGGTGTGTCGATGGCGAGCTTCGTTGGGAACCAAGAAAGCTCGGGCGTCGAGATTCCTGGTAGCGGGATCGTCAAAGGCGCTACATCGACGAAGGCGATGCCGAGCCAGCTCAATTTGGGTTTGCCTTCGTCCGAGACCGCCGAGCTGCTGAAGCGAGGCATTCACGTTCGCACCGAAAGGCAGCAGATTCTCTTCGGTGAAGGCGAGCGCGTCGACCGTCTGTTCGTCGTCGAATCGGGGAGCTTCAAACGCGTACGGCAATCTCGTGACGGCAGGGAGCTCATCCTTTCGCTCGTGGGAGCGGGAGATCTGTTTGGTGCCATCGCCGCGCCGATCGTTGCCACGAACCAGGTGCAGGCGCTCCAGGATTCGATATGTTTTTCGATCCCGGTCGCCGCCGTACAGCGAGCCATCGAACATCATCCGCCCTTTGCCGTCCGGTTGCTCGGCCTGATGCATGCCCGGCAACGCGAGGCGGAGTTGACAGCCGCTCGATTCGCGCTCGAGACCGTGCCACAAAGGCTCGCACACCTCATTTTGACCGAATCGGACCCGCGCTCGGGCGAGCTGCGGTTTCCCCTCAATCAGACGGAGATCGCGAACGTCATCGGGAGCAGCCGCGAGACCGTGTGCTCGATACTCAATCGCCTTCGCCGAGATGAAATCTTGGCGCTTTCGCGCGGTCGGATCCGAATTCTCGACCGCCAGCGTCTCGCGGATATCGTTTGAGGCGAGGGAGGCGGTTTTTCGCTTCCCACGTTCGCCCTGTCATCGCCTGAATCGCATCCGGTTTCCGCTGGGGAAATGGATCGTCATCACATCCTCCCCGAGCTCGACGCGGCAGGGTTCGCGCGCCGCCTCATTCGATCCGGCGATCGACATTCGAAGCGGCGCCTCGGCGAGGCTCGCGAAAGCCTCTCCTGCCGAAAGGTGGTAGTGGTGGGTGAACTCGAGGCGATCCCCCTCGAGGCGGTACGTGCCACCTTCCGCCGAGCCGCGACGCGGCTCGCCGTCATCGTCGGTTACGAAGAAGAGCACCATCCAGTCCGCCTCGGTAAAGAAGATGCGGCCTTCGACCGTGAGCTCGGCTCCGTCCTCGAGCACGTAGACCTCCGGACGCCAAGCTCCCTGGATCTGTTGGGCGGCTGCCGACAACGCCGACGCGACTAAGAGAATCATTAATGCCATCAGTGCTCCTTTCCGATCCATCGGACAGGGAACATACTGAGTTATCCTTGGGCGTGTTGTCGAGTCCGTCGGGACAGGTCGGTGAAGCGCTCATCCGCGAAGCCAGGCACCACCTCCTCGAAGTCTCGTGGCCTCGTCTGCAGAAGGCGGTCGCGACGCTCGACCCGGGGCACCTCTGGCGCCGTGCCAACGAGAACACCAACAGCGTCGGGAATCTCCTGCTTCACTTGACGGGCAACCTTCGGCAGTGGGTCGTGTCGGGTCTCGGCGGCGCCAAAGATGAACGCATCCGCTCTCGCGAGTTCTCCGAGCGAGGCCCTCTTCCCGGCTCGGTGGTGATGGCGCGCCTGGAGAAGACCCTCCACGAGGCTGCCGCCGTTCTCGACGGACTCGATCCAGAGCACCTCCTGGTCAAGTGGCGAATCCAGGGCGAGGACGTGACGGGCTTACAGGCCCTGGTGCATGTCGTGGAGCACTTCTCGTATCACGTCGGCCAAATCGCACACATCGTAAAGTCTTCCGAGAACGTCGACCTGGGCTACTACGAGGGCCGCGATCTCGACCAGCGAAACGCCTGAGCCTGTCGGCGCGTGACAGCAAAGCAACCGGTTCGCCCCAGAACCCGTCTTATATATGAAGGAGGGTTGCGGCTTCATTCTGACCTTGTCCAGGTGGAGCGGGGAGCATCGCGGCGGTCATTGGCGGCAAATCATACAACGGCCGATGTTTATCGCTCCGTTCGCGAATGGGATCGAGGATCCCAAAAGCGAACACGAATTATGGGCGAAACGTGAGCCATCCGGTCGGCCAAATCGTTCAGAAGGGGTTATTTGCAGGAAATCGGTTTTTGTGGAACAAATGGCACACGGTTTGCGCATAGGTTATTCGAGAGAGGGGGTTCGTAGGTCTTGGACATAAAACGGGAAGGTGTCGTCAGAAAGAAGCGAATCCGGGCGGCCATCATCACCGGCGTAGTTCTCGCTGGGATCGCCGCGATCAGCTTCGGACTGTCGCGCCTCGAGCCCGCTGCCCCCAGTGTCAACCGCGCAACGGTTTGGACGGACGTCGTGGAGCGAGGCGAGATGATTCGCCAGGTACGCGGTCCGGGAACGCTCGTCGTGGTGCCCGAGGCGATACGGTGGGTCGCCGCGAGGACGCGGGGACGGGTGGACCGCAGGGTGCTCCTCCCGGGCACCGAGGTCAAGACGGACACGGTGATTCTCGAGCTCAGTAACCCCGAGCTCGAGCAGGAGCTCCGCGACGCCGAGTTTCAGCTTCGGGCGCAGGAAGCGGAGCTCGCCGACCTCAGGGTTCGGCTCGAGAGTCAGCTGCTGAACCAGCGCGCTGGGGCCGCTACCGTCGCCTCGGAGTACAACCAGGCCCGGCTCCAGGCCGAGGCCGACGAAAGGCTCTTTGCCGAGAAACTCATCGGCGAGCTCATTCAGAAGCGTTCACGGGTCAGGGCGGACGAGCTCGAGACTCGCAACGAGCTCGAACAGCAGCGACTTCAAATCGCCAGCGCTTCCGTGGAGGCTCAGCTCGCCGCCAAACGGGCGACCGTGGAGCAGTTTCGCGCTCTCTACGAGCTCCGGCGAAGCCAGAGAGAAGCCCTGACGGTGCGCGCGGGCATCGAGGGCGTCCTGCAGGAGCTTGCCGTCGAGGTGGGCCAGGAGGTCACTCCGGGCGCCAACCTCGCGCGCGTGGCCCAGCCCGACAAGCTCAAGGCGCAGCTTCGTATCGCCGAGACCCAGGCCCGGGACATCGAGGTCGACCAGAAAGCGATCATCGACACCCGGAATGGGCTCATCGAGGGCCGGGTCATGCGGATCGATCCCGCCGTTCGAGAGGGCACGGTCACCGTCGACGTCCAGCTCGTCGGCGAGCTTCCGAAGGGAGCTCGTCCGGATTTGAGCGTCGATGGAACCATCGAGCTCGAACGCCTGGCGGACGTTTTGTACGTGGGCCGTCCCGCCTACGGCCAGGCAGAGAGCACCATCGGCCTCTTCAAGCTGCTCGACGACGGAGAGACCGCGGTCCGCACCCAAGTTCGACTGGGAAGAAGCTCGGTAAACACCATCGAGGTCATCGGCGGATTGACTGAAGGAGACGAAGTCATCTTGTCCGACACCTCGGCATGGGACGCCTACGATCGGATTCGATTGAACTAATAACCAAGTCAAGGAAGGAAGCGAAAAATGGCAGAAGAGTCCCCGGCCCTCATTCATCTCGAAGGAGTGACGAAGATCTTCTACACCGACGAGGTCGAGACGCACGCGCTCGCGGGCATCCACCTCGACATCAACAAGGGAGAATACGTCTCGATCAACGGGCCTTCGGGCTGCGGAAAGTCGACCTTGCTCTCCATTCTCGGGCTCTTGGACACACCGACCGAAGGCACGTACATCTTGAACGGCCAGTCGGTGGCGAATCTGAACCTCTCGCAGCGGGCTCGGATCCGGAACCGTGAAGTCGGCTTCATCTTCCAGGCGTTCAATCTCATCGGCGACCTCAACGTATACGAGAACGTCGAGCTGCCTCTCACTTACCGCGGGATGCCGTCGGCGGAGCGGAAGAAGCGGGTGAATGATGCGCTCGAAAGAGTCGGCATGGCGCATCGAATGAAACATTTCCCTTCGCAGCTCTCGGGTGGTCAGCAGCAGCGTGTCGCCGTGGCACGGGCGGTGGTGGGCGAGCCTTCGATCCTCCTCGCCGACGAGCCAACGGGTAACCTCGACTCGACCAATGGTGAAGCGGTCATGGATCTCCTTCGCGAGCTCCATCAGGGCGGTGCGACCATCTGCATGGTGACCCACGATCCGCGCTACGCGCAGTACGCCGAACGGACGGTGTCGCTGTTCGACGGGCGGATCGTCGAAGAAAAAGTGGAAGTCGCCTGATTTGATCGGGACTCTCCTTCAAGACATTCGCTTCAGCGTGCGCGGGCTTCTGAAGAAGCCCGCGTTCACTTTGGTGGCGGTCCTTTCGCTCGCGCTGGGGATCGGCGCGAACACGACCATCTTCACACTGGTCAATACGATCCTCTTGAACCCTCTTCCGGTCGAGGACCCCTCGTCGCTCTATGCCGTCTTCACCCAGGACGAGGCCAACGCCGCCGCCGGTCTCACCCAGGTATCGTTCCCGAACTACGAGGACTTGCGCGACCAGAACGAAGCTTTCGAAGCTCTCGCCGCCTATGGCTTCCCGATTCCCACGGCGATGCTCGTGGGCGAGGAGCCCGAGCAGGTTTTCACGGAGATCGTCAGCGGGAACTATTTCCGGGTCCTGAGCATCGAGCCGACGATCGGCCGCTTCATCCTGCCCGAGGAGGATCGCGTCGAGGGGGCGAGCCCCGTGGCGGTCCTGAGCTATGGCCTCTGGACCAGACGTTTCGGGCAGGACCCCTCGGTGATTCACCGTACCATTACCATCAACGGCGTGAGTTATGACGTCGTGGGGGTGGCGCCCGAGGGCTTCAAGGGGGTGAACGCGTTGTTCAGCCCGGACGTGTGGGTCCCGATGATGATGTACCGGGAGGTGCTGCCCGCACAGTTCCACGAATGGTTCGAGGACCGGCGAGCTCTGTTACTGAATGTCTTCGGACGCCTCCCCTCCGGGGCGACGCCCGAGGAGGCTCAAGCGCACTTGAAGACGATCGCGGCATCGCTCGAAGCCGAATATCCCGAGCCCAACAAAGGGCGAACGATCGAGATTAGACCTTTGACCGAAGCGACGATCTTCCCCGGGTTTCGCGGCATGCTGGTCGGAGGCGGCGTCGTCTTGATGAGCGTCGTGGGACTGGTGCTTCTAATCGCTTGTTTCAACGTCGCCAATCTCCTGCTGTCTCAAGCCTCGAGCCGGCGAAAGGAGATCGCCGTCCGCCTTTCGCTGGGGGCCGGCCGATCGCGGCTCATGCGACAGCTCTTGTCGGAGAGCCTCATTCTCGGCCTGATGGGAGGTGCGCTCGGGCTCCTCGTCGCCTTCTGGGGGAAGGACTTGATCTGGTCCACCCGCCCGCCTTTTCTCGCACAGAACGTGGTCGAGCTGGCGCTCGACGGACGGGTCCTGTTGTTCACGCTCGGCGTTTCTCTCCTGACCGGCGTGCTCTTCGGTCTCATCCCCGCGATCCAGGGGTCGAGGGCACCCGTGGTCGACGCATTGAAAGAGGAGACGCGTACCGCGGGCCGCGCGCGTGGCCGATTCAGCCTTCGCAACGGCCTCGTCGTCGCGCAAGTCGCCCTGTCCATCATCTCGCTCGTCGTGGCCGGGCTGTTTTTGCGGAGCCTGGAGACGGCGCATCGGCTCGATCCCGGCTTCGAGACGGAGAAGCTGGCGGTGATGACGGTGAACCTGGGACAAGCGGGGTACGATCCACCTCAGGGTCGCGCATTCTACGACGCCATCCTCACCCGGCTTCGAGCCGAGCCTGGGCTTTCATCGGCCGCCTGGGCGACCAATCTGCCGCTTTTCGGAGGATTCCAGCGGAGCGTGTTTCTCGAAGGGCAGCCCGAGGACGAGAGTGGGATCCTGGTGCTCACCAATCAGGTGGATGACGGTTTCTTCGCAACGTCGGGGACGCCCCTTCTCCGAGGCCGAGACTTCACGCCCGTGGACCGGGAAGACTCGCCTCCGGTCGCCATCGTCAACGAGCAGATGGCTCGAGACTTCTGGCCCGATTCGGAGCCCATCGGAAAACGATTTCGCTTCTACGGCGATGACTTCTTTCACGAAGTCGTCGGCATCGTGGCTACCGCAAAGTACGTGACCCTCGGCGAGGACCCGCAATCGGCGGTGTATCTCCCCCGGCGCCAAAGCTACGCGGACTCGATGGTCCTTTATTTGCGCACCGAGGGCGATCCGTCCGCTGCCCTCGCTTTGGCGCGCGAGCGGTTCCGGGAGGCGGATCGCCGCGTTCCGGTGACGAACAGCTGGACCATTTCCGAAGTGATCGACCAGTCGCTCTGGGCACCGAAGCTCGGGGCCATCCTGTTTGCCTGCATGGGTGCTCTCGCTCTCGCCCTCGCCTCCATCGGGCTCTACGGGGTGATGGCCTATCACGTCAGCCAGCGCAATCAGGAGATCGGACTACGCATGGCGCTCGGCGCCGCTCAGAAAGACGTCCTGGGCATGGTGATGAAGCAGGCGATGGCGCTCGTCGGGCTGGGGTGCGTCATCGGACTGGTTCTCGCGCTCAGCGCCTCCAGCTTGGTGTCGACGCTTCTGTTCGGGAGCGCGCGAGACCCGCTCACGTTCGCGGGCGTTCCGCTCGTTCTGGCAACGGTCGCTTTCGTGGCGAGCCTGCTTCCGGCGATTCGCGCGAGCCGCGTCGACCCACTGGTCGCCCTTCGGCACCAGTAGGCTTCGAAAGCCCGCGCGAAACCCCGCTGAGGTTTCTTGTGTTTGTCGCTCGCTCCCTCAGTCCGTCCCCACGCTCACCACCACCGCGGGGCTTTTGGCGAGCAGCGTGTAACCGTTATTGGCGAAGAACCGGAACTCATAGGTTCCGGGCGTCTGGGGCATGACGAACGTCAGCACCGCCGACGTTACTCCGGTGGCCGGCATGGAGCGAGTTCCGCTCAGATACTTCCAATCCACGTAGCTCGTCGAAGCAGAACCCACTAACGACAGGCTCACCCAGTCGCCGCGGTAGCCGGGACCTTCGGCAACACTCACCTGCACCGAGCCACCCGGCTCGACCGAAGTCGTGCTCAACGTCAGAGTGGGCGGCCGGAGCGAGACAACCGGACTCGCGGCAAGAAGCGTGTAGCTGTTGTTCGCGAAGAACCGAAACTCGTAATCTCCCAGTGTCCGCGGCATGACGAACGTCAGCACGGCGGACGTCAATCCCGTCGCGGGCACGGAGCGGGTTCCGCTCAGGTACTGCCAGTCCGAGTAGCTCGACAGCGGGCTTCCCACCTTGGCGAGGGCCACCCAATCGGTGCGGTTACCGGGTCCTTCCGACACCGTGACTTGCACCGGCGCGCCCAACGCGACCGACGTAGTGCTCACTGCCACGCTCGGTCCCTGCGTTCCCGACCCGCTCAAGGGCACCGTGGCGCCGTTGCCACCCGTCAAGCTCAACGTTCCGGTCGCGTCACCGGCACTCATCGGCGTGAAACGCACCGTCACGCTCGTCGCCTCGCCGGGTCCGAGCGAGTAGCTGGAAACGCCGACCAGCAGGAACCCCGAACCGGTCACACTAGCGTTTCCCGTGAGAACGCCGGCTCCCGCGTTCCGCACGGTGATGGGAAGGTCGGCGCTCGCGCCCAGTCCGACGCTTCCGAAGGATAGACTCGAAGGATCGACCTCGAGCACCGGTGTGGTCGACGGTTGCTCCCCCGTGCCGTCCAGGGGCACCGTCGCACCCCCGGCGCCCGTCAAGCTGAGCGTTCCGATTGCCGCGCCTTCGACCAACGGCGCGAAACGCACGGTCAGAGGAGCGCTCTCACCGGCTCCGAGCGAGTAGCTCGAGCTACCCACGAGGCTGAATCCCGCTCCGGTCACCGAGGCTTGTCCAACGAGCGTCCCGGCTCCAATGTTGCGCACGGTCACGACCTGTTCGGCGCTCGAGTTTGTCGCCACCGTACCAAAGGATAAGCTCGCTGGTACCACTTCCAGGATCGGAGTGCTGGGCAACTCGACCGTCACCACAGGACTCGTGGCCAGAAGGGTGTTGCCATTGTTGGCAAAGAATCGGAACACGTAGTTCCCGAGTGGCTGGGGCATGACGAACGTCAGCGTCGCCGAAGTCACTCCAGTGGCAGGCATGGAGCGAGTCCCGTTCAGATACTTCCAGTCGAGGTAGCTCGTCGTAGGACTCCCCACCGCCGAGAGGGCCACCCAGTCCCCGCGGTAACCGGGACCTTCGGCAACGCTCACCTGCACCGAGCCACCCGGCCCGACCGACGCCGCGCTCGACGTCAGAGTGGGCGGCCTGAGCGAGACGGCTGGACTCGTGGCCAGAAGGGTGTAGCCGTTGTTCGCGAAGAACCGAAACTCGTAATCTCCCAGTGTCCGCGGCATGTTGAACGTCAGCACCGCAGAGGTCAATCCCGTCGTGGGCACGGAGTGCGTTCCATTCAGGTATTGCCAGTCCGAGTAGCTCGTCAGCGGGCTTCCCACCTTGGCGAGGGCCACCCAATCGGTGCGGTTACCGGGCCCATCCGACAGCGTGACCTGCACCGAGCCGCCCAGGGCGACTGATGTGGCACTCACGGAGAGGGTGGGAGCGTCGTCATTCAAAATCGTTCCTACACCCCGTCCGTCCAAAATGTCCGCGCCCACGGCTCCCGTAAGATCGACGAAGAAACGTTCGTCGCCCTCGAATGCGGTATCGCCGGTGACCGAGACCGGAATCATCCGGACGAGGGTTCCCGGCGGAAAGATCAAGGTACCGCTGATAGCCTGGTAATCGCTCCCGGCAGTGGCGGTATCATCCTGGGTGGCGTAGCCGACGCTCACCTCCGCTTCGGACGGGGCCGTCAGCGTGACTGGGAATACGAAGCTCGTTGTGCCGGTGTTTCCCTCGACGAGACCCACGTCGCCAATGGTCATGCTCGTGAAGTCGTCGTTGAGATTCACGACCGAGATGTCGGGAGGGTCGAGCCCCGCGTAATCGCTGTCCGAAGTCACCGCAGGCGACGTAACGATCGTGAAGGTTACGTCTCCGTCGATGAGCGTGTCATCGACGCCGGTCACCGTGACGATCTTGGGGAGCTGAGCGTCGTTCGGGTCGAAAACCAGCTCAACGGGCGACACCAGCCCCTCGGTGGGATCGGAGCTCGCGAGTCCGATGCTCACCTCCGCGCTCGGCATGGACGAGAGGGCGAGGGTGAAGGTTGCCGTACCGCCAGCCTCGGTCGTCGTGATCTCGCCGGGGCTCACCTGGAAACCCGGGATGCCCCCGCAGCAAACAGGAACGTTCCGGTCGAACGTCAAGCTCCAGCCGGCGGATAGGATGCCTCCATCGAGGAAGAAATCGTCGATGATGTATAGGCGCCAGGTTCCGTTCGGGTCGGCGCCACTCAGATCGGCGAGAGCGCTCCCGTAAGGCCCCGACGGTGCGGGAGCGAGAAACTCGTCGGACTGTCCCTCATAGTTCGCCGGTCGATAAGTGCCGGTCACGATGGCGCTTCCATCGGGAATGGCCGCTGCGGCACCGTCATCGAAGGTGATGTTGGCGTTCTGAAGGGCGAAACCTCCGCCGGCGTCGGACATGAGCACCACGCTGCGTCCGTCTGGCGCGACCAGCAGGACGTCGATGTCGTCCGGGAAGGGATGGCTCACGCCCGAGAGGGTCACCGTGACATTACCCACTCGACCGGTCAGTCCCGAGACCTCGATCGTCGACGGATATGGGTCGGCCGGACCACCGATGGGGATGCCGATCAAGGCAGTATTGCTCAGTGTGGTCTCCAGTCCGGACGGAACCTGCAAGCCCAGGTCGAAAACGAACTGGACCGGGCCGATGGCAACACCACCGTCATCGAGGGACAGGGTCGCGATCACCTCGCCACCGCATACCCCCTCGGCAACGAAAGAGAAGGAACGCGAGACCGGTGGCGCGCCCACCTGAAGTTGACCGTAGTTTTGCGGTCCGCTCGGTGACGTGACACCTCCCGAGGCTTCGAGCGTCGCCACGAGCTGGTTGGTATCGAGTAGCCCCACGTTTCTGAGCGGGAGATCGACGGTGACCATCTCCCCTGGGTCGAGAGCCCCGTTCCCGACACCACATGCCTCGGCGGTCAGAGTCGCGCCCGCCGGAACGATGGCAGGCCTCGGGACCTCGTCAGCGTTGTAGACGACGAGAGC
>DASPGQ010000113.1 GCA_035620555.1 Vicinamibacteria bacterium | reverse complement strand
TCACGACCGAGGAGTTTCGCAACATGATCGATGCCGGTGTGTTCCAGGAAGACGACCGCCTAGAGCTCGTCGACGGGGAGATAGTAGAAATGTCGCCTATCGGACATCGGCACGCGGCCTGCGTTCGAAAGTTGAATTTCCTACTTCGAAGCGTGGGCGCTCGCGCGCTCGTCGACGTGCAGAACCCTCTTGGCATATCGAAAGACAACGACTTCTATCCTGACGTCGTCCTGCTCAGGCCCCGAGCCGACAACTACGCGGGCGGAATCCCCGATGCACATGACACGCTTCTGGTGATCGAGGTTGCAGATACCACGCTCCGGCTCGAGAGGTCTGTCAAGAAGTCCCGTTATGCGGCGGCAGGAGCTACGGAGCTTTGGATCGTCGACCTCGAGGGATCGCGCGTCTGGATTCACCGGAACCCTCTCGAGGGTGAGTACGGGGAGATTCTTGAAGCTCGCCCCGGCGACGTTTTGAAGGTTCCCGGGATGCCGGACGTCGAAATCCCCGTCGCCGACCTTATTTCGTGATTTCCTCGTCTGGCCCGGGCGGTACGCGCGCGGTGAAACGTTCGAACGCGACGAGGCCGGGGAAGGTGTCGGTGTACAGGAACACACCGTTGAACCGGTCGGGACCTGACGCGTCGGAAACGGCGGCGACCGTCCGGTCATTGGCGAAGAACGTTATCGTGATTCCGCCCGAGTCTTCACGCGCGCAGTCGATTCGAAGCCGATTCGTCGTCGCGAGACCGGGAACGGCGTTGACGTCGTTGCTGCCGGCCAGCTGCAGGAACTCTCCGTCGAGCCGCATGATCGCCCAGCTCCCGTTGGTATTTACGATGCCCACATAGCCGGTACGACGACTCGCAAGGCAGCCGAGTCCGACGAGAGCTTTTCCGGTCTCGGTCCCTCGGCCACTTTCCACCGTCGCGTCCACCTCGCTGATGACGCTCGGCACATCCCAGCCGAAGTTCTGCGCCACGTGAACGGGCCCGGCCAGCGCGAGATGCAACCGGTACGCGCCTGAATCGCATCCGAAGGCGAAGTTGGCGTTCTCGCCGCTGGACCACGGACAATCGTCCGCGAACCTCTCGGCTAATGGGAGAGTCGACCGGCCTCGGGACTCCAGAAACGTGGACAACCCGACATGGCCACTCCGCCGGGCCTCATCGATCGGCGTGACGCTCGTGTTGCTCCAGGCGTGTGCGTTCGCACCGCCTTCGAGAAGCCGCTCGGCGACGAGCCGGTGGCCACCGATCGCGGCTCGATGCAGCGGGGTCCATTCGTTGTCATCGTTCGTGTTCGCCCCGGCGCCGGCTTCGAGCAGGAGCGAGACGATTGCCGGGCGACCGGCCGTTGCCGCCACGTGCAGCGGTGAGCCGCCACCGCTCTTCAGCTTGGCGTCGATATCGGCTCCACGGGTCAGGAGCAGCGCAACGACCTCCTCGTGACCCGCTTGGGCCGCGAAGTGCAGCGGCGTCCAGCCAGCTGCCTCTGCGGCGCTGACCAGACCCGGATTCTGATCCAGCAAACCTTCGACGCGAGCGACATCGCCATCCCGTGCCGCCGCGTGGATACCCGTCAGTTGTTGGCAGTCGACCGACGGCACCGTGACCGTGAGCAGAGTGAGGGCCCCCGCAATCCTCTCCGCAATGACCCCGGGCGAGCGCGGTTTTGCGGGCGGCGACACCGAGGTGGTCAGGGGCTTCCATCGAGACCCAGGCGTTTGGCCTCGGACTCGATGGCGGCGAGGAATCCCCCCAACTGTTGCAGCTTCTTGCCGTTTATGAAAACTGTCGGCGTGGACGTCACCTCGAGCCGCTTCGCCTCCTGGATCTGGGCCGAGAGCGCTTGCTCGGCCGCCGGTGATCCCATGCACTGGCGAAGGGTATCGCCATCCAGACCTGCCTCACTCGCGATGCCGACGACGTCGTCGACCGAAGGATTGGTAGGAGGCGAGGAAAAGACCCGATCGTGATACGGCCAGAACCTTCCCTGCTCGTTGGCGCAGATCGCCCCGAGCGCGAGCTCGCAGGCGCCATCGTGAAGGGTCCGTGACAAACCTGGATTGCACGCCTGATCGAGCGGGTAGTTCTTGTAGTAGATCGCGACCTGCCCCGACGACTGCGACATGTAATTGGCGAAGGCGCCCGCCAGATTGCGGCAGAAGGGACAGAGGAAGTCGGAGAACTCCGCGACGCGGATCGGCGCATCGGCTGGCCCCTTGAAAGGAATTCCCTCGAGAGCCACGTCTCGAACGCGCTCTTTCTCGAACTCCTGGGTCGCTTTCTCCGTCTGATACTCCTGATATTTCTGCGGGTCGTCCAGAGTCGCTCGAAGCTGCCGCGCCTCGGTTCTCGACTGCTCCAACTCCGCTTCGAGAGCCTCGATTCTGGCCGCGGCCTCACCGTCTGCCCCGTTCGAATCGCTGGGGGCGGGCTCGGACTCGGCCGCGGGGGCTGGCTCAGGGTCGGGTAGTGAGCTGACCTGCTCCTCGACAGATGCGATCGGCGCACCGAGAAGCGGCCTTTCGGTCGCCGCAGCGGAGGCGAGCCCCTGCTCGACGAACCCGATGAAGATGAGGAGCGCAAGACTACCGGCAGCCCAGACGAGAAGAGCGGGCCGCCCCTCGCCGCCGAAGAATGTCCTTCCCAATGAAGAGATGAATCTGCGTGCGGGCAACAGGACCACGAGCGCGCCCAGATTTACCACGTAGGTCGCGAGGCAGAGCGCGCAATAAGCACCGATCTCGAACACTTGGAGCCCCAAAAGAACCATGTCCACCACCAGAGCGGCGCCGACCAGCAGAAGGGCCAGCGCGGATGCCGCTGATCGCACGGCGTCGGTCGCCACCAAAGCGAGAGCCGCCAGGAAGAACGCGGAAGCGTAGAAAACGAGGCCGATGCCAGCAACGGAGAACTCACCGATCGAGGAGAACCGACTCTGCGAGACCCGATCGCAACCGCTCTCTTCCTCGGGCCCGCAAGCTTGATCGACCATGCCCGAAGCCGAGGCGACCCCATGGTGGTCGAGGAGAAGCAGCCCCGAGAGGAAGCTCCCGGCGGCGGCCAACAGGATCACGACCGTGAGACGCGCTCTACTCATTGAGCTCATCATTATAGTCTGTCTGCCGGACCGTCTGTCCGCGGCCTCGCGACGCGTTCGTAGACTTCCTCGTAGCGGCGCGCCGATTCCTTCCAGGAAAAGTCCTGGCGCATGGCGCGGGCGACGACATGGCGAAGCCGTCCCGTCTCCTCGAAAAGCCGGAGGGCCCGCCGGACGGCCGACAACAGGTCGTCGGCCGAGAATTCGCGGAACACGAAACCGTTTCCGGTTTGGGGATCCGCATCCAGATCGCGAACGGTGTCCCTGAGACCTCCGGTCTCCCGAACGATGGGCAGTGTTCCGTACCGGAGCGCAATCATTTGACCGATTCCACAGGGCTCGTAGCGCGACGGCATGAGGAAGAAATCCGCCCCGGCGTAGATTCGACGGCCCAGCTCATCGTTGAAGCCTGGCTCCGCCGCGAGCCTCCCGGGGTTCTTCTCTGCAAGAGCCCGAAAGCGACGAAGGGTCTCGAAGCTTCCCGAGCCGAGTACGGCGAGCTGCGCGCCCTCGGCAATCAACGTGGGCGTCGCCTCGAGAAGCAAGTCGAATCCCTTCTGGCGATCGAGTCTCCCAACGATTCCGAACAGAGGTGCCTCGGTTCCGACTTCGAGTCCGAGCTCCTTCTGGAGCGCGACCTTGTTCGCGTGCTTGCCCTCGAGGCGGGTGGAAGTGTACCGCGCGACCAGGGCCGGGTCGCTCCCTGGGTTCCAGTCGGAGGGCTCGATCCCATTCAAGATGCCGACCAGCTCCTTGGATCGGAGCCGCATCACACCGTCGAGACCGGCACCCAGCTCGGGTCCCTGAATCTCCCGCGCGTAGGTCGGGCTCACCGTGGTGAGCGCATCGGCGGTCATCAAGCCTCCCTTGAGGAAGTTGATCTTTCCATGGAACTCGAGACCGTCGATATGAAAGAGCTCTCTCGGCAGGCCGAGCGCGCCGAGCCACTCCCGAGGAAAAACTCCTTGATAGGCAAGGTTATGGATCGTCAGGATCGTCGGGAGGCGCCCGCGGGTAAACACGGGAGCGAGCGCCGTGGGCCAGTCGTTGATATGGACGACGTCGGGCTCGAGCCCCGCCGCCTGAACCGCTTCGACCACGGCCCTCGAGAAAAAGGCGAAGCGGAACGCGTTGTCGGCGTAATCACCCGCCTCGTTGCCGTACACCGAGCGGCCGGAGAAGTGTTCCGCGCTCTTGAGAAAATACGTCGGAATCCCATGAAGGGATGCATGCCACAACCGGTGAGGATTGTCGAGAACCAGACGAAGCCCGTCGATCTCTCGATAGAGGGGAACGAAGACGGACACGTCGTGTCCGAGTCTCGCGATCGCCCGGGGAAGAGAGGCGGCCACGTCGGCCAGGCCTCCGACTTTTGCGAACCCCGAAAGCTCAGGGGTTACGAAAACGATCTTCACCGACTGAACTTGTCGAGCCGCTCGAACGTATCATCTGGCGAAATGCTGGAGCTGCTGGTCCTCTCGGGGCTCGCCGTGGCCATCATCGTGACGGTGGCTGTTGCTGTTTTGGGCGTTCTCGTAAGCCTAGTCGTCGGTCTCATCGCCTTGCCGTTCAAGCTCCTTGGTGCGACGCTAGGGGGCGCGTTCGAGCTCTTGCTACTTCCGTTCAAGATCATCTTCGCGCTCACGCTCGGAATCGTCGTGGTCTCGTTGGGGGGCTGCCTGCTCGTCTTCGCTTGTTAGCTTGCTGCCGAGCTCCAGGTGGAGCTTCAGGCGGCGGAGGACATCATCCCGCGACAGCAGGCCCAGAAAACGACCCCCCTCGACGACCGGGAACATGCGGTCCTCGTTGCCGAGCAGCGCAAGGACCTTCAGTGATTCGTCGTCCGGGTGGATCGCCTCGTCGAGGACGTCACGACTCATCACGTCCCCGGCCGTGAGCCATTCCCACGCCGCTTTTTCGCGGGCCCGAATATTCTGGAGTCGCAGCATACCGAGCAACCGGCCTCCCTCGACGACCGGGACCTCGCTCACACCTTTTGGCAGAATGATCTCACCCACGACGTCCGCGAGCCGCAATCCGGGACCCACGGTCACGACGTCCCGCGTCATGAGGTCGCGCGCCCTCACGCCAGCAAGCGCACCCCGCATCGTGAGCTGGTGATAGCTCGTCCGGGCCGCGTTTCGAAGAAAGAATCCGATGAATACGAACCAGAGTCCTCCGATGAAGTTGTCCAACAAGAAGATCCAGGCGAATCCCAACGCGATGACGAAGAATCCGAAAAAGGCTCCGACGCCGGCGGCGACGCGAGTCGCGGGCGCCAGCTTCCCCCAGATTCCCCACAAGAGGGCGCGCAGCACCCGTCCCCCATCCAGCGGAAAGCCGGGTACGGCGTTGAACGCGACGAGCATGAAGTTCATCCGCGAGAGGAGCTCGGCTAGGGTCGCGAAAGGCGGCGGTGCCGAATCGAGCGCGGTCTGATGCAGGCTGGCAAACGCCATCGCGAGAAGCAGGCTCATGAGCGGACCGGCGATGGCGATCTGGAACTCGGCCAGCGGGCGCTTCGGCTCTTCGACCATCTCCGCCGCGCCTCCGAATATGAAGAGCGTTATCCCGCGGATCCCCACGTCGTGACGGCGCGCCACCACGGCATGTGACAGCTCGTGGGCCAGGACGGATCCGAAGAGCAAGAACGACGCCGACAGCCCCAGCGAAAGGCGAGAAGCCAGATCCAGCTCGGGATTGCTCTGCTCGAAGGCCGCGGAAAGGCTCACGGTCAGCAGAAATACGATGGCGAGCCACGAGACGTCGATTCTGATGGGGAACCCCAGGATTCTTCCAATCCGGAAGCCGCGGCCAATCAAGCCGGGCCCCGCTCGAGGATCTTCAGGAGCGTTCCCTGGGGGACGATATCGGCAGCCTCGAGCTGATTCATGAGCGAGAGATCGCGGAAATGCTCGGCGTCGACGCCCGCTCGCCTCAAGGCCTCGTCGAACCGCATCGTCTCGGGAACCTCGAAGAGTCGCACGCGAAGGGGCTGTATCTCGAGTGCGCTCCGGTCTCGAAGCCGATCGAAGCTCTCCAGGACATCGCGAAAGACTAGCGAGTATCGCCGGTACTGCGCGGGACGCGTCATCCCGATGAGCTCGTACACGAGGTTCCCGTCCACGAGGAAGCCTGCATCACCCACAATTTCTCCCGAAGAGGTGAGCCCGCGAAAAGGCGCGCGGTACGCGGAGAAGGGACCGGCCCGCAAACGTTCCCCGGTCCCGTACTCGAGCCGGTTCGAGACGAAAAAGCTTCGCGCATGAGTCTCCGGCGCGGTGCCGGTCGCGACGCGCGAAGCCGTCAACTGGATCGCCGCCCCGCCATCCCGGGTGGCCGCGTAAACCGCCCGGGGCGTGTTCTGGACCCGCCAGCCCTCGGGAAATTCTAGCTGGAACTTCAGTTCCGGATGCAGGAAGCGACGGCCTTGCATGAACCCCTCGCGAGGGTTCTCACCGAAAACCAAACCCTCGATCGCCCGTTTGTAGCGATCCTCGCCGACCTGGAGCGTGCCCTCCTCCTGCCTCTGGAGCATTGCGAGGATGGCCCCTTCCCGCTCTTCGGGATCCGGATGGGTGGAAGCCCAAGCGGGGATGTTTCTCTCCTCGCCTCCCAGCTTTCCCAGAACCGCGAAAAATGCCGCCATCTCGCGCGGGTCGTACCCCTGTTCGAGCGAGTAGCGAACCCCGAGCCGGTCCGATTCGCGCTCGGCGTCCCGGCCGAACTTCAGGAAGAGCAACCCCAGACTTCCCCCAAGAACATCACCGAAAGGGCGTACTTCGGGAAAGAAAATCGTCCCGAGGCCGACCCCGAGTCCGGCGAGCTGCTGTCGCGAGATCTGCTCCACGCTGTGCCGGGCGGTCACGTGTCCGATCTCGTGACCGATGACTCCCATGAGCGCCGCTTCGTTATCGACGTAGGCGAGGATGCCCCGGGTGAGATAGATGAAGCCCCCCGGGAGGGCAAAGGCATTTACTACCGGCGAGTCCACCACGCGAAACTGCCACGGCAGCGCCGGCCTCTCCGAGGCGGCGGCCATCTTCAGTCCGAGGGCCTCGACGTAATCGTTCAACTCCTGGTCGGAGTAGATTCCCATCTCCGCGTCGACCTCACGGGCAGCCTGCCGACCCATGGCGATCTCTTCCTGCTCACCGACGAGGACCAGCTCACGCTTGCCCGTAACCGGGTCACGCGCACAGGTAGGAAGCAGAACCGCGAGGCCGAGGAGTAAGGCCCTCCGCATCGGTTCGAGAAGACGGAAAAGGTGGACCAGGCATCGAAACAGCCTGGTCCCGAGCTCAGCTCTGGTAATACTGAGCGTTGATCTCGACGTACTCTTTCCACTTGTCCGGAAGCTCTTCCTCGGGGAAGATCGCCGTCACCGGACAGACAGGCTCGCAAGCTCCGCAATCGATACAGGTATCGTTGTCGATATACAACTGCTTCGCCGCTTCGAATCCCGCCTCTTCCTTCGTGGGGTGGATGCAGTCCACGGGACAAACCTCGACGCAGGCGGTGTCCTTCGTGCCGATGCAAGGCTCGGCAATGATGTAAGCCATTCTCGGTTTCCTCCTTGGGTTGGTCTCGTTACAAGATCTCGAGCAGCTTCTGAGAGTACTCGGTGATCCGATCTAGATATCCCCACAGAACGAGCCCAATAATATTAGGCACGGCGAGCACGAAAAGTAAACCCGCGTATATGGGGTGAAGTGGCAAGCTCGACGGGGCTGCCGGCGTCTCTTCCCCGTCGATGAACATGGTTTTCAGGATTTTCAGATAGTAGAACGCGCCCACGGCACTGTTCAAGACACCAATGACCGCGAGCCATCCGAGCTGGGCGTCGATCACCGCGGCAAAGACGTACCATTTCGCGAGAAAGCCGGCGAACGGCGGAATGCCCATCAGCGAGAACAGGAAGATTCCCATCACGATGGTCAGCGTCGGAGAACGCCGCCAGATGCCCGCGTAGTCGCTGATCTCGAAGCTCCCGACACCGTTGTGGATGATGATGACGACGAGAAACGCTCCGAGGTTCATGAAGAGATAGATGACGATATAGGCGAGCATCGCCTGGATACCCTCTTCCGAGAGGACGACGGCGCCCATCATGATGTAGCCCGCGTGGGCGACGCTCGAATAAGCCAGGAGCCGCTTCAGGTTCGTCTGCAGCAGCGCGGCAACGTTTCCCAGCGTCATGGTGACCACGGAAATGCCGATCAGAATCGACTGCCAGTCGACGCTCCCCACCATCGCCCAGCTCGCGTCACCCTCTGGTGCCGCCAGCCCGCCGTAGAACAGGCGTACCAGAACCGCGAAGCCCGCCACTTTGGGTCCTACGGACAGGAAGGCGGTGACCGGCGTGGGGGCGCCCGTATAGACGTCGGGGCACCAGAAGTGGAAGGGGACGGTCGCCATCTTGAAACCGATCCCCGCCAACACCATGAGGACGCTTATCATCAGGGCCGGTCCGATCTCGACCAGCGCGCCCTGGGTCTGGAGCGCGCTGCGGATCCCGTAGACGTCGAGCGTTCCCGTCAGGCCGTAGAGAAGCGACAGGCCGTAGAGCATCGTGCCGGTCGAGACCGCGCCGAACAGGATGTATTTCAGGGAGGCTTCGTTGGACAGGCGATCGGTCTTGAGATAGCCCACCATCACGTACGAGGCGATCGAGACGGTCTCCAGAGTCAGGTAAATCATCACCAGATTGATGGAGTTCGCCATCCAGATGAGCGCAACCGTCACCGTGACGAGGAGCACGAGGAGCTCGCCTTGATGCACCCCCGAGAGCTCCCGCGAGGGAATCGTGAAGAGTAGGACGAACAGGGCCGTCAAGATGAACAGGATCCGCAGGAGGGCACCGAAGCCATCCAGAGCGACCATGTTGGAGAACAGGCCCGCGGTGGGTGCGTCAAAGAGTTGCAAGGCGAAGACGAGGGCGGTCGAAAGACCGATGAGCGTCGGCAGCACGATGACCAGGCGGCGTTCCGCAGGTGAGCGCTTCATCGCGATCAGGTCGAACAGGAGCACCGCCATGAGCGTAAAGACGAGCACGATCTCCGGCGCGAAGTACTTGAGGCTGGCGATGGTGTCGAGGCGCTCCACGGCCCTATCCTTTCAATACCGAGGCTTCGTCGAGACTGACGCTCTTCAGAATTCGGTAGAGAGACATGACGATGGCGAGGGCCACCGCCGCTTCGCAAGCGGCGATGACGATGACGAACAGGGCAAAGACCTGGCCCGCCGTGTCCCCCGACACGAAACGCGAGAACGCAACGAGGTTGATGTTCGCCGAGTTGAATATCAGCTCGATCGACATCAAGACGTTGATGGCGTTCTTCCGCGTGAGAAGGCCGAACAGTCCCAGGGAGAACAAGGCCGCGGCAACGATGAGGTAGTGCTCGAGCGGAATCACAGGTCGGACCTCCGTCGAACGAGCATCGCCGCTCCAAGTAGCGCGACCAGCAGGAGAACCGAGGCGATCTCGAAGGCCAGAACGTAGTCGGTCATCAGCGACTGGCCGATTCGACCGGTCGTGGGACCTTCCTCGATTAGGGAAACCTCTCGCCAGGGAGTTCTGCGAACGACGAGAAAGAGGGTCACGAACACGCCCAACGATACCAGCGCGGCCGGCAGTACTTGAAACGTACCGGTGCGCAGATTCACGTTATAGATACGGTTGGTGAGCATCACGCCGAATACGAGGAGTGTGACAATCCCTCCGACGTAGATGAGAACCTGAGCCCCGGCGAGAAAGTCGGCGCCCAAGAGCGCGTAGAAAACGGCCACACTGAAGAAAGTCGCCAGAAGCGCGAAGGCGGAGTGAACGAGGTTCTTTCCGTGCACCACCACGACGGCGGATCCGATCATCAACGCGGCGAAGAGCCAGAAAATGACGGTTGGGGCATCCATGGTTCTTCTCAGCCAGCTTTCACGCCCGCAGGATCGGTCTCCGGCGGCGCCGGGTTTTCCTTTGCGAAACGATAGAGGAAGTTGGTTTTCTGGACCTCGGCGAACTCGAACTCGGGGGTCATCACGATGCAGTTCGTGGGGCAAGGGTAGACGCAAAGCTGGCAGTAACAGCACAGCGACATGTCGATGTCGAACTGCACGACGCTTTGCTTGATTGCGGTGCCGTCG
>DASPGQ010000112.1 GCA_035620555.1 Vicinamibacteria bacterium | reverse complement strand
GAAGCGATAGAGCATCACGAGTCCGGGAATCCCCATAGCCATCGTCGATAGGAAGAACGTCTGCCAGCCAATCGCGTCGACGGCGAAACCGCTCACCGGACCGGCCAGCAGTCTCGGGAGGGCGAAGAGGCTCGAGAAAAGTGCGTATTGGGTGGCGGAGAATCGCTTCTGCGTCATGCGAAGCAACAGAACGAGGAAAGCGCCCGTACCGAGTCCCGACGTCAAGAGCTCGAAGCTGGTGGCCGCATACATCCCAACGAGGTTCGGCCCTTCGAGGCCAGCGAGCAAGAAGTACCCGACGTTCGAGAATATCTGGAGCAGGCCGAAGATCCACAATGAATGCCCGAGACCGACGAGCGTGGTGACCCACCCTCCCATGAACGCTCCCACGATGGTGGCGACCATGCCAACGGTGGAGAGGGCAACTCCCCGGTGATTCGCGTCGTATCCCATGTCGATGAGAAATGGGCGCGTCAGCGCCTGGGCAAGCTGATCGGCGAACTTGTAGAGCAGCACGAAAGCCAGGATCTCGAGCGCCCGGTGGCGAGAGAGAAAGCCGAGAAAAGGCTGCCAGACCGCATCGCGCAAGGTTCTCGGAGGCTGTTGCTTCTCTTCGGGCTCGGGCGCTTTCCACGTCAGAGCCAGCATCGGCACATAGCACAACGCGAGGAGAGCGTTTACGACCCCCCAGCCCCATCGAGCGGCGAGGGTGATCGACAACCCGCCAGCGACCATCATCGCCGCTCGGTACATCGCCGTCTTTGCCCCCACGGCAGCTCCTTGCTCGTCGTCGTGCAAAACTTCCACCGCGTAAGCGTCGTAGGCGATGTCCTGAGTGGCCGACGCCAGTGCGATGGCAAGAGCCAGGGCTCCAACGACCCAGATAGCCTCCGGCCGGTCGCCCACGCCCGCAAGCAACAGACTCGATGCGGCGAGGGCGAGCTGTGCGAGCGCCATCCAGCCGCGGCGACGTCCCCAGAACGCGGGAACGAATCGATCCATGAGCGGCGACCACAAAACCTTGAACGCCCAGGGCGCCTGCGCCAGCGTGAAGAGCCCGACGATGCGGATATCGACGCCGATGCTGCGCATCCAGTCGGGAATCGAGTACCACACGAGACCCAGCGGAAGACCCGAGGAAAAAGACAGAAGGGAGACGGACGCCGTCCGCCAGGACCGCATGGCCCTCGCCAGGCTGTGAAACGCACCGATCTCCTGTTTGGCCAAGCTAGCTCCTCAGTTTATAGAAGCGTTCCACTGCCGCGATTTCCGAAGCTCGCCGCTCCTCGTCCCAGGATAGCTCCTCGGCAACGATGTCCGCGACGCGCTCGAGGCAGGCCCGTCCCGGATGGCCCGCCGTGCCCAGCTCCGTACGGCGCAGAACCACCGACGCGAGATCGCAGGCCATCTCCTCCCGAACCGCGTGCCGAATCTCGCAGGCGAGCACCGGACACTCCACACAGACCTGATTCAATCCACCGGCGGCAAGGACGTCCCGGAAACGCGTGCCGTACGTAAGTGCCAAATGCCGGCGGGTCTCCTCGTCGCCGGGCGCGGTCATGGACCGCACCAGGTCGGTGAACGCCGGCATGTCTCCTCCCCATAGAGGCACCAATCCCGAGCGCGATTCGACGAAGGGCCGTCCAAGGAGAGCCAGGCCCCTGTCTACCGTCTTCGCCGCCACGTCACGTGCGGTGGTGTACTTGACACCGACGACGGAGATCAGCCGTTCGAGGTGAACATCGATTCGGTAGCTCTTGAGTAGTCTCACGCTCCCGTTGCGCGACGACCCTGCCATTGGAAGCAGCCCGCGATGTATCAGGCGAACGTCTTCACGCCGAAGCTCCGCAGTCGGGTATGCGTCGTTTACGTCGTCGATCAGATCCCGGACATCCAATTCGGACGCCTCGAGACCGTCCGGGTCCCCGGTGTGAGGGCCGTGACTCGTGCCCACCAGCGAGACCCCACGCCAGGGTACGAGACAAAGAAACTTGCCGTTTCTCCGGCTCGTGATCCCGAGGGCGAGGCTTTTGACCACCGGACGGGTGACCAGATTCACGGCTTTCGAAAAGCGGAACATCGGGGCACGAGAACGCTCGGTCTTCGCGATGACCCGATCCACCCACGGTCCCGCGGCGTTGACCACCAGCCGGGCTCGAATCTCGAGTCCCGAGGAATCGCTCAGACGATCGCGCGCGGTTACTCCCTGAATCCGCTCGCCTTTCATCAAGAACCCCGTCGCCTCGACGTGGTTCGCCACGACCGCGCCCTCGTTGGCAGCCGACAAGACGAAAGAAAGCGTGAGCCGGTCCGAGTTGTACATTTGCGCGTCGTACCAGAGAATCCCGCCGGTAAGCCCCGAGGGCTCGAGCCCCGGAAAGAGCGCCAGGCATTCGTCACGCGAGACCGATCGACCCGGAGGAAGGTGCTTATCGGGATCCCCGAGCGCCTCGTTTCGATCCCAGCTGATCAGATCGTTCAGGGCGAGTGCGGCCCGCATCATCGAGCGACTTCTTCGGAAGCTTCCACGGTAGGTCGGTACGAGAAAAGGAAGCGGGTGCACGAGGTGGGGGGCGATCGCCAGCAGGGTGCGACGCTCCCTTACCGACTCTCGAATGCGCTTCAGGTCCGCGCTCTGCAGATAGCGAATCCCACCATGAACCGTCTTGAGGCTGTTGAATGACGTTTCCGACCCGAAGTCATTCCTGTCGATGAGAGCGACGCTCAACCCGCGAAGGACGGCGTCCCAGGCGATCGCCGCGCCATATACCCCAGCTCCCACGATCACGAGATCGAACTCCCGGCTGGAGAGGGCGGCGACGTCCCGTTTCATTGAAGAGCCTATAATAACCGTTCGCGATGAATGTGTCGGGCGACGTTCGGCGTTACTGGAACGAGCGAATCCACGATCTCGACATGGCTCGGCACCCGCCGGGGACCCGGGAATTCTTCGCCGATCTGGACGAATACCGATTCGACAAGCTTCGCTACCTTCCGGAGATGATCGACTTCAACGGCTATGGCGGCAAGCGAATCCTGGAAGTCGGCTGCGGCATCGGCATCGATCTCGTGCGCTTCGCCAGAGGCGGCGCCAGGGCGGTGGGAGTCGATCTTTCGACGACGGCAACCGTACTGGCAAAGAAGAACGCCGGGCACTCGGGCGTTGCAGTCCAGCTCACGATCGCCGACGGCGAACGGCTTCCGTATGACGACGAGAGTTTCGACATGGTCTACGGGCACGGCGTGTTGCAATACACGGCCGATCCGAGGCAGATGATCCACGAATGCCGACGAGTTCTCCGTCGAGAGGGTGAGGCGATTTTCATGGTCTACAATCGAATCTCGTGGCTCAATGCCCTGTCGAAGCTCACGAAAGTGGATCTCGAGCATCAAGATGCGCCCGTAATTCGAATGTACTCCATCGCCGAGTTCAGGGATTTGTTGTCGGTTTTCGAGCGGGTTCGGCTCGTTCCCGAGCGGTTTCCGGTGAAATCACGCCTTCACGGCGGTGTAAAAGGGCTGTTGTACAATCGCGGCTTCGTAGGTACCTTCAACCTGCTACCCCGAGCATGGGTGCGGCGTTTCGGCTGGCACCTGATGGCTTTCTGCTCGCGAGCATGACGGACGACAGGTTCTCGCTCTACGATCTGCGAATCACCGTGACGGAGATCGCAGGTCGATCGGTCTGTGGGTTGAAAGTGGGAGATTGGTTCGAAGTGCGCGACAGCAGCCGTCTGGTGCTGCCCGAGGGCGGTCATTTCTGTATTTACGCCCTCGCCGCCGTCCTGCCCCTGATTCCCGCTAAACAGCGCGAGCTTGCCCCGGGAGATTGGCTTCTTTCCGACAGCCTCGTCGCCTGCCCCGACCCCGACGAGCGACTGGTGATGCGCGTAGAGCGAATTGGCAAGAAAGAGCTGTCGAAGAGCGCGCTTACATGAGCTGAACCGCCCCGGCCGACTTCCGTAGACGGTCCGTGAGCCATCCGGCGCTCCGGCGCTCCCTTCTCCCTCGTTCGGCCATTTGCTAATGCAAAAACCGAGTGTCTGGCGTACAATAATTGTTCTCACAAAAAAACGGAACTTACACCATCGGCTGCAGGTGAGGTGCCAACGTGAAGATTCGGGCGAAGCTCCTCGTAACGTTTCTTCCGGTGTGCCTTCTCACCCTTCTGGGTGCCGGCGCTGTGTTCTACCTCGAGGCGCGCTCGTTCCTGCGTAGAGAAGCGCTCAGCCAGCTCGAATCCCTCGCTTCCGTACAGGCGCGTCGCATCGAGGGATTGGTCCGTCGCAGCCACGACGGGATGGCTCTCCTCACGAGTCAGAGGCGCCTTCGCCTGGTGATCCGCGAGTATTCGGCGAGAAGA
>DASPGQ010000111.1 GCA_035620555.1 Vicinamibacteria bacterium | reverse complement strand
ATGCTTTAGTCCGCCACTAAACCCGCCGCCTTCGGCGGCGTAACCCAAAGAGCTTCGAGCGATCCGGCGAGGAATGCTAGGTTCTCCCTCCGGGAGGGTCCCGTGGGGTCTCCGAAAGGAGAACCTGCATGCACGAATGGGAGAGCCTGTCGCATGTGCGATGGGAATGCAAATATCACGTTGTGATCATCCCGAAGTATCGGAGAAAGGTGTTGTATGGGAATCTGCGCAGGCGTGTGGGGCGGATCCTTCGAGAGCTGTGTGATCAAAGAGGAGTAGAGTTGATCGAAGGCAACGCGCAGCCGGACCATATCCACATGTGCTTGAGCATCCCACCAAAATACAGCGTCTCTCACACGATCGGGTTCCTGAAAGGGAAGAGTGCGGTCCGGATCCATCGAGAACTGCTGCGAGAACGTCGGATGACGGGGCTGCATTTTTGGGCGAAGGGTTACTGCGTGAGTACTGTTGGTCTGGACGAGGAGCGAATCAGAACGTACATCCGGGAGCAAGAGAAACTCGAATCTCGCCAGGGTGACCTCGACCTGAGTTAACCAAGACACGGCCCCAACGGGGCCTTGCTAACGTCATAGGCCCCCTCGGGGGGGCCTTCCTAAACCCACGCCCTATGGGCGTGGTCGATTAGTCCCTTTCCGGCCGAGTTGCCGGACGCCGCCGGAAGCTTAAGCCCTGATTCCCGGTACGATCTTTCTCTCGGTCACGACGGCGAGCCCACCGCCAAGCTGATGAGGCCACCACGAGGGTCTTCTTTGCTCCCGGGACAGGAGGTCGTATGACTCTCTGGGAGCTTGACGCCACTTTCCATCGACCTGTCGATTGGGACGGGACCTGTCGGGTTCCCGCCATTGGCCGCGCGAGGGCGACTCGTGACATCCTTTCACCATGGCTAGCACAGCCACACAGAGCGAGGCGGACATCCTGTCCCGGATCATTGCCCCTGGGAACGCGACGCTGCCGTCACCGACGGCCGAGATGATTCTCGCTTTCGACTTCCCCGGCGTCGTCGCCCACCGTTCGCCGCGCTTGTAGGACTCGACGAGGAGCAGCAGCTTTCCGAAGATCTCGCTCAGGTCTCCCCGATGGATCTCGGCGATGATGAGAACGTAGGGCGACTCGACGTCCTGGAGGACCCGGTCGCAGAATCCCCTGGCTGGCCGGCCACAACAAAGGGGATTGGCCACAAAGGCACAGAGCCGGCTACGCACAGAGTCGACGCCCGAACGCGATCTCGAGACCGTAATCGCCATTGCGCCCGCGCACCCCCGCGGTGTCCGAATGAACCCCGACGCCGGCGAGCCTCGGGGAGGCGCACACCCGTGGTAGATTGGCGGCGCGTGAGCGGCGTGAGCGAGAAGAGCCGGGGCGGCGAGCCGATCCTGCCCGACCGCAAGGTGTCCGAGACGTTTTTGGACTTCGCGGCGCCTTTACTTCAGGCGATGCCGGCGGACGCTCTCGAAGAGGGGTTCGAGCGAGCCCTGAAAGTGGCCTACGTCGTCTGGAACGCGGTGGTCTACGCGGACGTGGCTGGCGATGCGCGCTTTCTTCGTGACGTCAGGCGCGGTGTGGAAGCGAAGCCCGAGCTCGCGCGCCTGGTCGAGAGCTTGATCCACCGCAAGCGCTCTCTGTTCGGAGGCGACTGGAGATGCATCGGGAGGTGGGAAGTGAGGAAGACGGCAGACGGGTTCGACATGCGCGCCGATGCCAGAGATCCGAGGACGACGTCGCGCCGAAGTCACTGATTCGGTTGGCGGATTCGAGAAGTCCACGGTGAAAGAACCCTACCAGTCGCTCGTTGCCCCCGATCGGGGAGCCCGGGAGGCGCTTTCCCGGGAGGAGCTACAGAAACTCGGCAGGCCTCTTCTGGCGGACTTCAGGGCCCGGAGCGATGAGGAGCTCGTGGCTGGGCTCGCCGAGCTGGGCGTCACCGTCGATCGGGAGTCCTTCCAGCGCGACGCGTCCTCCCATCCCTCCGCCGAGGAGCTTGCGGGCGCCTACGTGAAACGCAACAGGCTCCGTACGAAGGGCTGGGACTTCGAGCGCGTATGGATCGCTCTGATGCTCCTCTGGGAGCGGTGGCTCCCGGAGAGACCGTCGCTCGAGGAGTTCGACGAGCGGATGGTGACTGGCTACGCCCGGCTCAAGGAGGACGACGTCACCGGCGCCGTCGAGAGCTGGCTCGAGGCGTGGCCGATCTTCTTGCGCATCCTCGACGAGACCCGAACCCGGTCGCTGGCGGAGTTCGACGACGTGTTCGGATTGAGCGAGCTCGTGCAGAACTGGGTCGGAGACGTCGAGATGCACCTCTGGAACGCGGGTCTCCAGCACGAGCGCTTCTTCCGCTGCGGCATCGAGCTCGTGAACGAGTATCTGGCGAGGTTCGAGGCGGAGGGCGAGCTCACGACCGAGAACATGAGGCGCGCCCTCGCTTCGTTCCACGTCCGGCTCGGCGATCTGGCGAAGGCGGATGCGCTCTTCGAGCAGTGGCTGACGCGCGATCCGAAGTGGGGGTGGGGCTGGATCGGATGGTCGGACGCCTATAGGTTCGATGCGCCGGCAAAGGATATCGAGCGCGCCGAGAGCTTGCTGCTGCGAGGGCTGGCCGTGGGCGAGGTACGTGACGAGATCGATCTCCTCGAAAGGCTCGAGACGCTCTACGAGGACGAAGGCCGGGAGGAAGACGCGCGGGCGGTGCGCGCGAGGATGGACGCCCTGCCTCCAGAGCGCGCGCGGCGCTGTTCCGAGCCCGCCATCGAGGCTCCCGCGCCCGTGGAGACGGTTCGCAGAGCGCCGAAGGTCGGCCGGAACGAGCCCTGCCCGTGCGGGAGCGGCAAGAAGTACAAGAAGTGCTGCGGCCGCTGAAACGACGGTTCGTGAGTGACGGATCTGCGGCTCCACGCCCGCTCTCTCAATCAGGCGCCGGACCGCTTGGGACACGCTCCACCATCCGCATCGGGAAACCGCACTGAGCCTCGCGGATGTCCTCCTCGAGCCGGCGCACCATCACGACTTCGAGGGCCTTCTTGCCCCGCACCCCGCGGGTGAAGCGATACGGGTCGGGGAGCTCCAGGAGGGTGGAGAAACTGTTCGAGTGGCCGTTGTGCGGAGTGGCCGAGAGGAACAGCGCTTGGTGTACTTGACCTCGCCGCCGAAGAATGTCGCGGACATCTTGTGCGCCTCGTCGCAGACCGTCCCGGTCGTCGATCAGCAGTCCGTCGGCACCCAGTTCCTCGGCCAAGAGGATGGCATCGCGCTCGCCTTCTCCAAGGTAATCGAGGTTTGGGTCGGCAGACTTCGTAGGAGACACGACCTCCACCCATTCGGGGCGTTGCGAAAACCACGCTTACACATGGGGCGCCGTCTCTGCTGCCTGCAGCTCACGGAGGAAGACGACGTATGATGACTCGCCGGTAAAGCTCATAGAGCGTATCGACTTGCCGATCAGGATCAGGTAGTTGACCGGGGACGTGTCGGAGACAATGATCATTGGCCAGTAAGCTCACGACTTGCTTCGACCTCCCGGTCCAGGTCCTCTTCGGTGTACTCCAAGTAAACGCCCGCACGCTTCAAGAGCGCGTCCACTTCCCATCGCGACCCGAGGCCGAGCAAGCGCTGGACCTGACTCTGGCTGAGCGCACCGGAGCGGTAGCCCTCGATGGCGATGGCTTCGCGCGCGGCTTGAGAGATGTCTCCCCACTTGCCTTCCAGGCGCCTCGCGATGTCTTCCGGCAATTCGACGGCGATCTTCATCAATGTTTCCCTCGCACTTTGGGTGTGGATGGCGCTTACCTACTCGTTCATTCTAGCGCCGTCGGGTGTTTCTCGCCCCCCAGGCCAGTCCAGCCATCGCTGCCCGGGAGCTCGTCAGAACCAGGCCCGCCGAAATAGCTAGCTGCTAAGCTAGAAGTAAGAGCGGGGGCAACACTTGCCCTCACCGGCGGGCTCTCCTATTCTTGGGCCATGACGGGTGGAGAGCGCTTGCAGGAGACCCCTGCGGCGACCGCAGAGCGCGCCGGTGCACCGGCTTTCGTGCGCCGCGTCCGGATTCGCAACTACAAGAGCCTCGGCAAATGTGACGTTGAGCTTCATGCTCTCACGCTTCTCGTCGGTCGGAACGGATCCGGCAAGAGCAACTTTCTTGACGCACTGCGTTTCGTAACGGACGGCCTCCAAACGTCACTCGATCATGCCATCAAGTCTCGGGGTGGTATCGATGCCGTGCGGCGACGCAGCACGGGACACCCTCGGAATTTCGCAATCGACCTCGACATCACGTTGGACGATTGGAATTTGGCGACCTATGGATTCGAGATCTCGGCAAGATCCCGTGGCAAGTTCGCGGTCAAGCGCGAACAGCTCCGCATTGGGAGGTCGGACGGCCGCTCGATCGCATCCTACGTCGTGGCCGACGGCGAAGTCGTTCAGTCGTCGGCACCGAACCCTCCTCCTGCGTTCCGCGACCGTTTGTACCTCGTCACGGCATCGGGGCTTCCCGAGTTTCGATCCGCCTATGACGCTCTTCTTGCGATGGGTTTCTACAACCTCAATCCGGACGCGATGAAAGAGCTACAGAGCCCTGATGCGGGTGAGCTCCTTCATCGTGATGGCGCAAACATCGCTAGCGTCGTCTCGCGGTTGCGAACCGACCAGCCCGAGACGATGAATCGAATCATCGCCTATCTCACATCCGTAGTGCCCGGAATCGTCGACGTGGAACGGATCGCTCTCGGTCCGCGTGAGACCCTCGAGTTCCGGCAGGAGGTCAAGGGCGCAAGTCACCCTTGGCGATTCTACGCCGTAAGCGTTTCTGACGGAACGCTGCGCGCGCTTGGCATTTTGGCGGCGGTCATGCAGTTCGTCGGACATGAAAGGCCCGTGCGGTTCGTCGGCGTCGAGGAGCCGGAGACGGCTTTGCATCCCGCAGCTGCCGGCGCCCTGATGGACGCGCTTTCCGAAGCGGCGCAGCATACTCAGATTGTCGTAACAAGCCACAGCGGTGTTCTCCTAGATGAGATCGACATCGACGAGCATGGATTGCTAGCGGTTATTTCTGAACAAGGGGTAACCAAGCTGGGCGCCATCGACGAAGCCAGCGTGCAGTCGATACGCGAGCATCTCTATACCGCCGGAGAGCTTCAACGGATGGATCAGCTCGGCCCGGACGTAGAGGACTTGAAGCGGCAGGAACAACTTCAGCTCTTCGAAGAGGACGAGGAGCCCTAGGACGCGGTGCAACGGACCCTCCGGGTCGCGCCGATCGTCGAAGGCCACGGCGAAGTGGCCGCCGTCCGAACCTTGATCCAACGAATCTGGACTGAGGTCGTGCAAGGCGATTACGTCGACGTGCTCTCCCCAATTCGGCAGCCAAAATCGAAGCTTATTCGAGAGCAGGGGCTAGAGCGTGCTGTCAGGCTTGCTACGGCGAAACTCACGCAGCAACAAACGGAGCGCGTCCAGAGTCTCATCCTAGTCCTCGTGGATGCAGATGAGGACTGTCCTGCGGAACTTGGGTCGCGACTGATCGAGCGTGCACGTTCGTCGACGCATGTCAACGCTGAGGTTTGCATCGCACAGCCTGAGTACGAAACGTGGTTCGCAGGTGCGGCGACATCCCTCGAAGAGTTCCTCGATTTGGGCAATGCGCCTGTGCCGGAAGACCCCGAAGCGCAAAGAGCGGGTAAGGCTTGGATCAAGGACCGCTTTCGCGGCGCGAAGTATAGTGAAACCGTGGATCAGGTCCGCCTGACAGCACGAATGGATTTGCTGGACTGCCAGAGGCGTTGCCCGTCATTCAGCAGGATGTGCGCCAAGCTCAAAGCCATCGCTGCCAGTGAGTGACGCCCGCAATTACGTCGGCCGCCAAGGCTGGTCGAGCCTCAGCTATACGACCTCGAAGCCGTGGCTCTTTAACTTTGGGAGCTAAACACCTTGATGGCAACGTCGCGCCGATCTGACAAGCGACGAGCGAGATAGACGGCACCCATGCTGCCCTTTCCCAGCACGCCCTTGATGTCGTAGTGCGGGAGCAAGCTGGAAAGGTGGTCTAGAACAGCGCGATCATTGGTTGTGAGCTTATCCCGGCACGCCGAGCACACGTAGGGCCGCGGGGAGCTTGTTCCCCTGTGCTCGAACTCCATCGCGTGGTGCACGGACGTCGTCCCCGCCTGCTCATGGTGAAAGAGCTCACCTCGATTCTGGCCAAGCGGAGATAGTTCCCGTGGAGCTCGAGGACGTATACTCTAGGAAAAGCTCATGGCGCATTCTCTCGATAGACTCACGGTCCGAGGGTTCAAGTCCATCCGTTCGCTCGAGCAGTTTGAGCTCCGTAGACTGAACGTCCTCATTGGCGCCAATGGAGCCGGAAAGAGCAATTTCGTGAGCCTCTTCACGCTCCTTCGTGCGATCGTGATGCAGGAACTGGAGTTAACGGTTAAAAAGGCGGGTGGCGCCGATATCCAGCTCTATCTCGGCCCCAAGACCACCAAGAAAATCGAGGTCGAGCTTCACTTCGGGCTCAATGGCTATCAGTTTTCGCTGGAGCCGACCGCGGACAATCGACTCGTATTCTCCGACGAACACGTGTTCTTTTCCGGCGATTATGGTCCCACGCAGCGATTATTGGGACGAGGGCACTTCGAATCGAGGTTGAAGGATTTGAAGGATGCTCCCGGCGTCACGGCTGAGCGCGGTATCCCATATCACGTGTTCGAATCAGTCGAGTCGTGGACCGTGTACCACTTCCACGACACGAGCGAATCGGCAGCGGTCAGGCGGAAAGGGACGACTCGGGACTACGAGAAGCTGCGTCCCGATGCGGCGAATCTTGCCGCCTTCTTGCTCCACACGAAAAAACGATACCCTCAGAAGTACCAGCTCATTCAGGAATCGGTACGGCTCGTTGCCCCTTTCTTCGACGATTTCAAACTACGTCCCGAGGAGCTGGCGGGCGACACGGTCGTGCAGCTCGAGTGGTCTCAGCGCGGCAGTGACTATCCGTTTCATCCGTCCCAGCTATCCGACGGAACCCTGCGATTCCTCTGCATGGCGACGGCGCTTCTCCAACCAAGTCCGCCGGCGACGATGCTATTCGATGAGCCTGAGCTGGGTCTTCATCCCTACGCGCTGGGCGTCCTGGCAGGTTTACTGCAGCAGGCCGCGACGCAAAGGCAAGTGATCGTCTCCACTCAATCCGCAACGCTTATCGATCACTTCGAGCCGGAGGACGTTGTCGTCGTAGACCGCGACGAAGGGGCGTCCACCTTCCGGAGGCTGGATTCGCACGGGCTCACGGAATGGCTGAAGCAGTACTCGCTCGGCGAGCTCTGGGAGAAGAACGTCGTCGAGGGAGGACCCGTGCATGAGTAGGGTTCTGGCACTCGTCGAGGGCCAGACCGAGCAAACATTCCTCAGAGACGTTCTCGCACCCTATCTCGGCACGCGGGAGTATTCCTCACGGCGGCGCTCATCGGAAAGCCGGGACATAAGGGCGGCGTCCGCCGATATGCGGCCGTGCGCCAGGACTTCATCACTGCGCTCAAGGAGGATTCCCGCCGTTTCTGCACGACCATGTTCGACTACTACGGTCTCCCGTCAGACTGGCCGGAGCTTTCCAAGGCAAAAAAGCGGCAACCCAGAGACGGCGTCAAGCTGGTCGAGAAGGCTCTACTCGAGGACGTGGCGAAGCAATTGGGATTCTCATTCGATGCGAAACGATTTCTGCCCTACATCCAGTTACACGAATTCGAGGCGCTGCTCTTCAGCGATCCCGACAGGCTTGCTTCCGTACTGGAAAACCCGTCTCTGTCGACCAAGCTCCAGTCCGCTGTGGATGAATGTGGTGAACCGGAAGCGATTGATGATCATCCGGACACGACGCCATCGAAACGGATCATCGACATCGCGCGGCATTTTCAGAAGACTTTTCACGGAGCCATCGCATCAACGCGCATCGGGTTGGACCGAATGCGAGAGAAATGTCCTCATTTCCACACGTGGGTGAACATGCTGGAAGCACTTGGGTCGGTCTCGCCCTGACACTCTCCGCCCGAGTGCAACGATTAGGGCTCGTTGGGTAATTCCCGCAGCACGCCCAGCTGCTCCGCTACCGAAGAAGTGTCTCTGAACGACGGCGCGTCCGTTTCGAGCGTATACCCCATCGCTTTGTAGCCGCGACGGCGCTTCTCGAACATGCGGGCGAGCATGGGGACGTGTCGGTCCACATAGTCGACGATGCGAACCTCGGTCTTGCCATGGGCCCGACGGTGGAGGCGGCCCGCGTACTGGACCAGCGTTCCTCGCCAGGACACGGGAAGCGTCAAGAATAGGGTATCGAGTCGCGCGTCGTCGAAACCTTCGCCGATGAATCGGCCCGTGGCCAGAACGAGCCGAGGCGCGCTCTTCGGGAGAGCCGCGAGCCTTTCCATCGCTTCGCGTCGCGCTTTGGGTGTCATTCCGCCCCGCAGGATGACGCGGTTCGGCGCTTCGCCTGCGAGCTCACGTTCGAGGAGGTCGAGATGATCTCTCCTCTCCGTGAGAACGATTGGAGAGCGTCCTTCTCGCAACGCCGCGGCGACGTCGTCCAGAATGAGTCGGTTGCGGGTGTCGTCCTCGGCGAGCTCTCGGTAGATGTCCTGGATCGTCGCATTCGAGGTACCCTGACGAAGCCGGAACGTCGTCTCGCGCACCACAAGGCTCCGCTCGAAGGGTCGGTCATTCGCTTCGACCTGGCTCGAGACGGCGAAGCGAACCGGACCCAGCTGAAGCTGAAGGATCGGTTGAAGGCCGTCGCGGCGATTGGGAGTCGCGGTCAAGCCCAGCACGTAGCGTGCCTTGACCTCCCGCATGACGCGCTCGAAGGATACCGCCGGGACGTGGTGGCACTCGTCCACGATCACGTGCCCGTACCGGGGGACGATCTCATCGACGTCACCGCGCCGGGACAGGCTCTGGATCATGGCCACGTCCAGACTGCCGTTGGCCCTGCGAGACCCGCTCCCGATCCGTCCGATTTCCTTGGGCGGCAAGTCCAGAAACGTCGAGAGCTGGGCGATCCATTGTTCCAGGAGCGGCGTTCGGTGAACGAGCACCAGTGTGTTTCGACGTCGCTTGGCGATGAGATGGGCGGCGATCACCGTCTTTCCCGAAGCTGGAGGAGCGACGAGCACCCCGATATCGGTCGCTTCCAGCGCCTTCGCCGCGCGTTTCTGCACGGCGCCGAGCTCTCCATGAAAATCGACACAAAGAAGCGAGCCCTCGACCCGAAGGTCGTCGGTAATCAGGTTGATTTGGTAGTCCGTCAGGAGCTTCTTTAGT
>DASPGQ010000110.1 GCA_035620555.1 Vicinamibacteria bacterium | reverse complement strand
AGGCGGCTCTGCCAGCTCGGAGTGAGGAGCCGGAGCGAATCCCACCGTTCGCTCCGCCATCTTTGGGCGATGCGACCTCGTTCCAGGATCACATGATCGATCGAGCGGTCCGTCAGACACCGGCTCATCGCGAGGCCGGCTTGCCCCCCGCCAATGATGATCGTGTCGGTTCTCCTCATGACATTTCTCCCGATCTCACCAACCCGGTCGGCGGGTCGCCGGTCTCCCCGGCGATCCGCCGTCAGGTCGACGACTCAAGCCTCCACGTTGACCTCGACCGGGACACCGTTCGTGAGCACGTCGTAAACGGCGGAGCGCGCCTTCGACTGCTCGACGATCTCGCGGAGCTTCTCCGGTGGAGCGTCGCCTTTGATTTTGAAGCTCACACGAATCTTCTCGTAACCGTTCCGGACCTCGTCCGACAGACCGAGAATGCCGAGGAGGTTGATGTCTCCTTCGACGGTGGACTCGACTTCCTGAAGCTTGACTCCGCGGGCGGCGGCGATGTTGCCAATGCCCGAGGTGATGCAGGCCGCGAGGCCACCGAGCAGGAACTCGGCGGGAGTGGGACCACGGTCCTCTCCCACGAGCACCTTGGGGTGATCGGCCCCGAACTCGAAAGTCGTCTCGTGTTTCTGTTCTCCACCGGCCCCGCTGAACGTCTCGAAGCGGGTCTTGGTGTGGGTTCCCGATACCCAATGACCCGTCGCCCGGAACTGGAACTTGGCGAGCTCGGGCTGTTGTTTGACCGCGTTGACCGTGGCGAAAAGGGTCGGGGTGTCCACTCCGTTGAGTGGTTTCCGTTCCTTCTTCGCCTCTACTGTGCTTCCCATATCTCTTCCTCCTTGTTGTTCACGAGGCGTCCTTCCGTCTCGTGCTCTAGTCTTAGATACGCAAACGGAGAACGGTCCCGCCACGCCCTGGAATTTCTTGGAACCGGGCCCTCGCCCTGTTTCCCCGGCTGGCAATTTGGAGGCGTCGAGGCTAGCATCAGCTTTTTCTCGGGGAGATCGTTCGGTTGCTGCCTGAAGACGAGCAAGAGCGAGGTCATTCGACGCGGAGTCGCTTGTGGGCCGCGCTCCGATGGTTGGTCCTCGCGCAGGCGGTCGGGACGATTCTGACCAACGCCTACTTCCTGCGTTTCCTCGAGCCTGCCGTCTCCCGAAAGGTCTTGGGGATCGTGTCGGTTCTCCTCGCCGCCGCCGCCCTTCTCCTCGACCGGAACCCGTCCGCGTTTCGACCGGGAACCATTTGGCTCGTCGTCAGACGGCATGCCGTCGTGGCGGCGCTCGGTTTGATCCTGCTGCTCGCCTTCGGTTTGCGTTACTGGGGAGCGCATTTCGGCCTACCGCAGAGCTACGTGGCCGACGAGTTCGACTACGTTCATTCCTATCTGAAGATGCTGAAGCGCGGCGATCTCAACCCTCATTGGTGGATCCACCCGAGTCTTCAGGCCTACGTGAACGTCGTCACCTATCTGGTCGTGTTCTTCATCGAGGTGCCGACCGGGCGATGGCAAAGCGTTCAAGAGTTGATGGAGGAAGACTTCCTCTTCTGGGGCCGTTTCGGCGCCGGAGTCATCCCCGGTACGCTCGTCGTTCTGGTGACGTTCTTTCTGGGGAAGCGGGTGTTCGGGACCCGAGTCGGTTTGATCGCCGCTGCGCTGATGGCCGTCTTCCCCGCGGCGGTCGAAGTCTCTCAGTACAACAAGCCCGACCCTTTGCTCGCTTTCATGGCGCCATTGAGTCTGCTGGTGACGCTCGTCTATCTGGAGCGGGGAGGAACGAGACTGGCGCTCCTCGCCGGGCTCAGCGTCGGGCTGACGGCCGCGGCGAAATACAACGGGGGCTTCGTGCTCGTTTCGTTTCTGCTGGCGGTAGCGATTCGTGAACGAGGGCGCTTCCTCGCTCGACCTGACTTCTATCTCGGACTGCTCGGGACCATCGGGGGGTTCGTCATCGGCTGTCCCTATTTCATCGTCGAGCTACCGAAGTTCATCGATGCGGTCGCGAACGCGATGTACAACTACGGCTATCGGGGTTGGCCCGACGCCGAGGGGACCGATAACTGGGCCTATCATGCCAAGTACGCGGTGACCTACGGGGCAGGTTGGGCGGCGGTAATCGCTGGTTTGGGAGGCCTGGGGGTGGCGCTGAACCGACTGGACTCCCGCCTTGTCGTGCTCCTCAGTTTTCCGGTTCTGTATTACGGCTACTACAGCTCGCAGCGGATGAACTTCCCCGGCAATCTCGTTTGCGTCTATCCCTTTCTCGCGGTCCTGGCCGCCTTCGGCCTCGAGCAAGCCGTTGACGTTCTCCGCCGGGCTGGCCCCTTTCCCCGACGCCTGCCGGTCCAGCCCGTCGCCACCGCGGTCCTGCTCGCGGTGGCTCTCGGCGTTCCACTGGATACCTCGATCGCTCTGAACGTCGAGAGGAGCCGAGACGACACCGGCAGCCTGGCCCGGGTGTGGATCGACGGGCATTTCGCCCCGCAAACCCATCTCGCCGTCGAGCGGCAGTGTCCCGCTCTCGATCGGAGACGACACCGGGTCACGATTCAGTCGAGAATCATCGACCGTTCGGTCGCCGACTATCGAGACGAAGGCGTCGAGTACCTCGTCGTTTCCTCGGCTCAATACGACCGCTTCGGGCCAGAGCACCGTCAGACGAGGAACTACTACAAGTTGTTCGAGATCTGTCGCGAGGTGGCGAGGTTCGAGCCCGTCGAGGGGCGGGTGATTGGCCCGACGATCCGAATCCTCCGGGTCCCCACTCGACCGGAGGAAGCCGAGGGCTCATAGCGCGTCGACCGAAGGTCCCATCGATTTGACCGAATCCCCCGAGCTCACGCGGAGCGATGTCGCACCCGCCGACCACCACGAGTCTCGGGTATGGCCGCGGCGAGTGTTGAAGAGCCTGCTCTGGGTCGAGCTGCTGAACCTCTTCAGTATCGTGACCACCGACGGAGCACTCCAGCTCCTGCCCTTGTCGGACGATCGGTTCGTCTCCTTCGTGGTCCACGCCACCGTGCTGTGGGCTTTGTTCGTCGCAACCCAATGGGGAGAGTCTCGAAGAGGCGGCGAGCGCTCCGTTCGCATCCGATTCGCGTGCTCGCTGGTGCTCGCGGGATCGCTCATCGGTTGCTACCTCTATTTTGCCTACGGTCTCCGGTTGAGCGCCGATGGGCCCCATTATTTCGTCATCGCGCGTTCGCTCCTGTTCGACGGCGATCTGGATTTCACCAACGACTACCGGCTCGTTCACGCTCCCTTGCCGATTGCCGAGCGCTATCCTCTGGGCACGCCCCTGTTATCGCTGCCCTTTCTCTTGACGGCGCATTGCTTGCTTCTGATCGGGAGCTGGCTTGGCCGGGGGCTCGAGCCGAGCGGGTTCGGCAACGCTTACGAGACGGCTTTCGGTCTCGCGGGCTACTTTTTCGCGAGCTTTGCGCTCGTTCGCGGGCTGGGAACGCTCAGCCGGTACTTTCCCGTCCCGACGAGTTTCATCGCGCTCTGCTCCGTCTGGTCGGCGTCGTTCCTCTTCTGGTACATGGTCGTCGAGCCGAGCATGCCGCATGCGATGTCGTTCGCCTTCTCGAGCTTTTTTCTTTGCTATTGGCTGGACAATCGCCCGCTCGAACGACCGAGGCAGTGGCTGTGGCTGGGGCTTCTCGCGGGACTGGCGTCGCTCGTCCGCTGGCAGAACGGCGTGCTGCTCGCCCTGCCCCTTCTCGACCGTCTTCTCGATGCTCCCCGGCCGTGGCGGAGCCTGTCTCTGTCGGTGCTCGGTTTCGCTCTCGCCTTCATGCCGCAGCTGATTTTTTGGAGACGCACCGTCGACGACGCGCTCGCCCTGCCGCTCGCGGGACATGGAGTGGCGTTCGATCAGCTGAGCGTGCTCGAAGTGCTCTATTCGACGAATCGCGGCCTGTTCCCCTGGAATCCGGTTCTCTACCTGTCGGTTCTGGGCCTCCTCGCCTGGGTCGGAGTTGCCCGGCGACTCGCGCTTCTCGGTCTCCTCGGCTTCGGGATTCAAGCCTTCGTCAACGGCAGTGTGGCCATCTGGTGGGCAGGCTGGTCGTTCGGCGGGCGCCGCTTCGACTCCTGCCTGCCCCTGTTCATGCTGGGCACGGCGGCCCTGGTCGAGCTCTTGCGCCGGAGGCCTCGGATCTTGATCGTCGCACTGTTCGCCGGACTCACACTCTGGAACTATGGCTTGATGGAGCAGACGCGCCGTGGTGCCATCCCCCCCGATCGGCTCGTTTCGTTTCGAGGTGTTTGGACTCGTACGCTCGAGAGAGGCTACGACGCCTTCGGGCTGCCCCCCGCCTGGCCCATGAACTGGTGGTTTTCGTGGCGCCACCGCGTATCGGCGGAGCGATTCGACCAGCTGTACGGCCATCAGGGTTTCGGGAACTTCCGTTTCGTCTTCGATTCGGGCATCGAGCCGTACCTGGGCCGGGGGTGGAGCGCCCAGGAGGCCAATTCGGCGGGCGAACCGTTCCGATGGACGGTCGGCTCGACCTCCACGATATTGGTGCCGCTGAAAGCGGCGCGCGATTACGATCTCACCGTGGAGTTGGGCCCCTACGGCCCCACGTCCCCCAACCACGTGATGCTGGCGGTGAACGGTCACGCAATGCCGGTGCAACTCGTCTCGAAGCGCTCCCGGGTGAGCTCGAGGATTCCATCGGCAGTCTGGTCTCGGGGCGTCAACGAGCTTCAGTTCTCGATGGAAAAGACCCTCCGTCCTTCGGAGCTTGGAAGCTCTCCCGATTCGAGACCGCTCGGCGGTGCCTTTTATCGCATCGACCTCGTTGTGGTTCCCCTTGGCGATTCTCGGTGATGGACGGTAGAGTCATTTCAAAAAGTCGGAGGCCATGCCCCGGCGCGCCGAGAGGCGGGGCATGAGAGCGGGACTGACGGCCTTTCGCTCCTGCGGACTCCTGCTCGTGATTCTGGCTCTGGCGGCCGCGCTTCGGGTCTGGGGAATGGACTACGGCCTTCCTCACACCCGGACCCGGCCGGACGAAGATGCCGTCGTCAACAAGGCCACCCGGATGCTCGTCACCGGGGACCACGACCCCCGGTACTTCGATTACCCGAGTCTTCCCTTCTATCTCTATGAGCTCGCCTTGTGGAGCACCTTTCAGGCGGGAAGAGCGAGTGGTCGTTACGAAGCCCTCAAGGATTTCCAGTTCGATATCGCCGTCCTGCGTCCCAACCGGCATTACCTCGTCTGCCGCGCTTTCAGCGTAATCCTTGCCGTGCTGACGGTTGCGGCCACTTTCTGGCTCGGTCGGAACGTTGGCCGCAGCGACGCCGTCGGGCTCGTCGCTGCGCTTGCCGCAGCCACCGCCTACGTCCATGTGGTGACTTCACGATTCGCCATCGTCGACGTTTCGATGACGCTGTTCGTGACTCTCGCTCTCGTCTTCGCCGTGCGTGCCGTCCGGGAGCAGCGGCTTTCCGACTACGTTCTCGCGGGAATCGCGTTGGGTCTCGCCGCATCGACGAAGTACAACGCGGCCCTCGTATCTCTGAGCTTGGCGATTCCCTCGCTTGCGGGAATGCGCGACCTCGGTCAGAGCCGGGCGACGATCGGGCGCCTTTCGGCGGCAGGCATCGCTTCGATCGTCGTCTTCTCGCTGACCTCTCCCTATGTTCTCCTTCGGCCTAGCGACGTCCACGGCGCGTTGGCGAAGCTGGGAAGCATGCTCTATGGCGCGAACGACCCGCCGGGTTTCCTCGTACACCTCGAGACCACCCTTCCTTATGGGCTCGGTTGGCCCGTTTTTCTCTTGTCGCTCGCCGGAGTCTTTCGTGCCTTGTGGTTTCGGGGTCCCGTCAATCTCGCCCTGCTGTCGTTTCTGTTGCCCTTCTACGCGCTCGTTGGAAGCGTTCGGCTGGTTTTCCCGCGATACGTACTGCCGGTCGTTCCGATTCTGGTCGTGCTCGGAGCGGAAGTGTTCGTTCGAATCGTCAGGCGATGGCCTCTGCCCGCGACCGTTGCCGCGTGCATCGGTATCGTTCTGCCTGGCCTGGTCAGCTCGCTTCGTTTCGATCGCATCGCGGCCCGGGAGGATACCCGTGTTCAGGCATCACAATGGGTGGCGAATCATCTTCCTCGACGCTCCAGAATCGCGGTGTGCGGGGGTTACGGAGCGCCGGACATCAACTCGGATCGAAGGCGGCCGCCCGCGTTCGAGCCCATCGTCATGCCCTGTCGACTTCAGGACGTCCGTTCTTCCGGAGCCCCTTACCTCGTCGCTCATGACCATCCGTACCTCTATCGCAACTCTCACGTACCGACCGAGCTCGTCGAGTGGTTGAACCGGAACGCTACCCGGCTCGCCATCTTCGACCCGTTTCGCGCCGATGGCGATCTTCCGGTCTTCTATGCCCGAGACGCGTTTTATTTGCCTTATACCGGGCTCGGCGCTGTCGAGCGCGGGGGGCCACTCGTGACGATCTGGCAGATCGATTGATTGATGATGGGTGAATCGTACAGTCGCTTTCGGAGCTCTCGGCGGTAGACCGTCGACACTTGACGTCTTGGCCGCCGCTCGGCAGGCTGGGCAGTACTCTTTGTCAGCCCTGCTAGGCTCGCTTTCGCGCCGCGTGTTGGGATTCCGATATCGGGATGACGTTGTTTCCCCGGGAGTGGCTGAGGGCCCGCCCTTCCACCCACCGAGCCAGGAGCCTTCGGACCCGGAAAGAGTCGACCGACAAGTCGGCTTCGATTTGACTGGGCGTCTTTCCCGACATCGCTCTCTCCCACACCGAATCGACCAGGTTGCGGTCGGTCTCGTCCTCGAACTGCGGCGCATTCCCGACCGATGCCACGAGAATGGCATCATCGGGAACGACGGCACGAGCTCTCTGGAACTCGTCGTACCGCCGGATCCCCTCCATGATGAGGGACACGACGTCCACGAGCGCCGGGTCGGGATCGTTCACATCCGGATCGGCGACACGGCCTTGATCGACGAAAGCGAACTTCCCGGGAAAGGGTTTTTCGAAGAGCTCGTAGACGGCTTCTTCGTTTTTCAGGCGCTCGGTCTCGCAACTCTTGTACTTGCCGTTCTGCATCCGGATCACCGCGGCCACGGTTTCGTTCGTGTAGAAAATCGTCAGTACGCCGGTGGCGGAGGCGCGCTCGAGGGTCTGTAATATATGCGGGAGGCCGAAGAACTCCAGATCTCCCGTCATCGCCGCCCCGGTGGTCGAGCGTGAGGACGCGTCGTGGAAGCTCAAAAGCGTCCTGGCCGCCGCCTCCCCGAACTTCGTCTTGGGGAATCGTTTTGCCAGATCGGTCAAGGCGTCGGTAACTCCGACGGATGGAGTTCCCGAAAGCGCCGCGATGTAATGAACCACAGTGTCTTCTCTCGTCTTGACGAACCGTGAGAGGAGCTTTCCCGGGAGCTCGGAACGCAGCGCCTCGAGGATTCGATTCACATCCTCGGGATGAGAGGACAGATCCCGGGTGCCGAGGCCCACGAGGCGGGCGCTGGTGATTCCGAGCCCGGGTTGCCGGTTGAGACCGTGCTCGATGAGGGCGGTCGTGGCGTTTCTCGTGCCCAGCCGGGCGAGCGCAGCAGCCAGCCGGTCGAGAAGACCGCAAAGCTGCAGTCGGTCCGAAGCCGGTGCCGCTCCGCTGAGCAAGAGCTCCTCGTAGGACTTCAGGTAGCCGGTCAAGACCGCTCCCGCCTTGGTGTGCTTGGTCTCGCCGAGATATACGATCGCTTCCTTGATCAGAATCAGCGAGCTGTCCCGACCCGAGGCGCGCACGATGAGGTCGATCTCGGGCTCGACCGGCTCGCCCTCGGGGCGCGGTATGACGCGGAGAAGGTAAATCAGATTTCTTACAAAGTAGGGGTTCGCCTGGCTCTCGCCGACGAGCTCCATCTCGAGCCGCTCGAGACAGGCGCTGCGGGCCAGCTCGCCGTGTACTTGAAGCAGGGCGAGCTTGAGCCGGCGTCGATCGCGCCGCTCCTCGGCCCAGAGATCATCGAGCAGGCCCTCTGGGCTGAATCTCGAAA
>DASPGQ010000109.1 GCA_035620555.1 Vicinamibacteria bacterium | reverse complement strand
GCCTCGTCGATCTCGAAGATCGTCGCGATGTGGGGATGGTGCAGGGCGGCCGCCGCCTTGGCCTCTTGCACGAAGCGGCGCTTGCGCTCGGGGTCGGCAACGAGCTCGGGAGGGAGAACCTTGATGGCGACTTCCCGGTCGAGCTTCGTATCGACGGCGCGATACACGATCCCCATGCCGCCGCTGCTGATCTCTTCGAGGACCTTATAGTGCGAAAGGATACGCTCGGCCAAGGACGTCCTCCCTTCGTGACGGAGTATTCTAGTATGAATCGGCGCCTCGAAGGCGCGTGGTATCCTGTTCGCCCGTTTGCGTCGCTTTTGCGACGAAAGAACCGAACCGGCCTGGTCGATTCTGATCGCGTCCGGTCGCGAGGAGGTCCGGTGTTCCAATCGATGTTGGTGATCGCGGGATTGATTGGCTGGCTCATCGCGGCCTCGGGCAGGGGAGAGGCCGCCCAGAATACCTTTCCCTCGCGCCCCGTCGATATCGTGACGCATGCCTCGCCCGGAGGCGGCACGGACATGACGGCGCGGACGATGCTCATCGGGGCTCGGGACGCGCTCGGCGTGAGCATGGCCGTGGTGCCCAAGGTCGGAGGTGGCGGCCTCGTTGCCATGAGCTATGTCGCGTCGCAGCCGCGCGACGGCTATACCGTCATGGGAATCACACCCACGCACCTGTATGCCATCGCTCGGGGACAGGGGCCGTTGAGGATCGAGGATCTGGTCGGCGTCGCGCGAGCGGCGGACGATCCCATCGTCGTCATGGTCCGGGCAGCGAGCGACCTCGAGACCCTCGATGATCTTCTCGCTCTTGGCCGGCGGCGTCCCATCAAGTGGGGCGCGACTCAGATCGGAGGCGTCGATCACATCGCCGGGGCCATGCTCGCCGAGCTCGCGCGTACCGAGCTCAGCGTCGTGCCGTTCGGAGGCGGCGGCGAGATCGTGACCAATCTCATGGGCGGCATCATCGACGCCGCGGGATTGAACCTGACCGAGGGGTTGGATCAGATTCGGCGCGGTGACTTTCGCGCCCTTGCGGTCATGGCGGAGCATCGCATGGAGGCGATCGCGGAGGTGCCCACCACGGTCGAGCTCGGCTACGACGCCCAGTTCTCCACCGTTCGGGGCTACGTCGTCCTCGCGGGAACGCCCCCTGAGCGAATCGAAGCCCTCGAGCACGCCTTGTTGAAGGGGCTGTCCCACCCCGCCTACCAGACCTATCTGAAAGGCGCAGGCCTCGACTCCGGCTCGGTCGCCGGACGCGAGGTCTGGGACGCTCAGATCGGCCGCATGTACCAACAGGCGCGAACGGCGATGGTACGGCTGGGGATCGTCCCCAACTGAATCCGGCGAACGGCGTGGAAGGAGACAAGCCCTCATCCGAAAGCAAGCTGGCTCACCCGGACGTCGTCGCCGGCCTCGTTCTGATAGCCGCTTGCGCCGCCGCGCTCGGGAGCACGACGACGTTTCGCGAGGTTCCGGCCATGCTCTCGCAGAACGTGCCGCCGACGTTCTTCCCGAGGTTGATTCTCTCCGTCATCACAATCTTGAGCCTCACCCTCATCGTCACGGCAAGGCGACGTGGCAGACCACGCCGCGACACGATCCCACCGAGAGTTTTCCTGACCGCGATCCTGCTCGTTGGCGCCGCGCTGCTCGTGCCACGTTTGGGAATGCTCGTCACCGTCGTACTGGTCGCGGTGGTGCTTCCGTTTAGCTGGGGAGAGAGGCGTCCGCTACGAGTCGTCGGCCTCGCCTTCGGACTGGCTCTCGCCATTCATGTCGTCTTCGTCCTCGGCCTGGGATTGCGTTTTCCGAGGGGCGCCTTCTGGGAGGTGTGGGGAGGGTGACCTCTAAGTGCGCCGGCGACGCGCGATACCTTCATGCCTGAACTGGAGCTCGCGCTATCGTTGATGACGGATCCGCTCGTCATCGGCCTGGTCATTGCGGGAACGCTCGGCGGGGTCCTCGTCGGGGCGCTGCCCGGCCTGTCCTCGTCGATGGCGGTGGCCCTGCTGCTTCCGTTCTCGCTGTATCTCGAGCCGGTTCCCGCGATCGCGCTCCTCTCGGCCCTGTACTGCGCGGGAACGTTCGGAGGGTCGATCACCGCGATTCTCATCAACGCTCCCGGCGCGCCACCCGCCGTCGCGACAGCCTTCGACGGGTATCCCATGGCGCGCCAGGGGGAGGCGGGTAGAGCGTTGGGCATGGCGGCTTTCGCATCGACGATCGGCGGCATCTTCAGCGTAATCGTGCTGCTCTTTGCCGCTCCGCTGCTCGCGCGCCTCGCCTATGGTTTCGGCCCTCCCGAGTACTTTGCCCTCGCCGTTCTCGGCCTTTCGATGCTCTCGTCGATCGGTGGCGAGTCTCCGCTGAAGAACCTCATCGGAGGGTGCCTCGGCTTGATGATTGCCACCGTCGGCGTCGATCTCACCACGGGTGTGGAGCGCTTCGTTTTCGGTGTGCCCGAGCTCTACGACGGAATCGATTTCATTCCCGTTCTCATCGGCCTCTTTGCGGTCACGGAAATGCTTTCTCAGGCGGGGCGGGCCGGACCCCCACTCGTAAGCCTGGGCCTTTCGGCCACGAAGCTACCAACACGAGACGACCTTCGAAGAGTCAGAGGCACGATCTTTCGCTCCTGCTGCATCGGAACCTTCGTGGGGATCCTTCCCGCCGAGGGCAGCACCATGGCGGCCATGATCGGCTACAACGAGGCCAAACGCTGGTCGAAGGAGCCGGAGAAGTTCGGAAAGGGGGCGATCGAAGGCGTTGCCGGACCCGAGGCGGCGAACAACGCAGCCACGGGAGGCTCGATGGTGCCCACGCTCGCCCTCGGAATTCCCGGCAGCGCGACCGCGGCGGTCATCATGGGGGGCCTCCAGGTGCACGGACTTCGGCCCGGGCCCTACCTGTTCGAGGAGCAGCCCGGACTTCTCTACGGAATCTTCTTCTCCATGCTTCTGGCGAACCTTCTGTTTCTCGTCGTCGGCATCGCCGGCGCCAAGCTCTTCGCCCGAATCAGTCTCGTTCCCGGAACGCTCCTGTGGCCGGCGGTTTTCGTGCTCTCCCTGATCGGGGCCTACGGTGTGGAACAGTCGATGGTCGATGTTTGGGTGATGCTCACCGCCGGATTTCTGGGCTTCGTCCTCAAGCGGCATGGCTTCGGCCCCGCACCGATCATCATGGGGCTGGTTCTCGGGGGATTGGTGGAGACATCGCTCGCGCAGTCCATGATCCTCTTCGATAATCGATGGACGCAGTTCTCGACGCGTCCGGTGGCTCTCGTTTTCTTCGTGCTGGCCCTCGGGAGTATCCTGACGTCCGCCGTCCGCGCGATCCGGCGCGGAGGGGAGTCGAGCTAGAAGGTGGTGGACGTGTCGAAGGCTTTCACACCCGATCCCGATTCTCGTCGAGGCGAGGGTCTCACGCGTGAGGTCGGCCGTTTCGTGACGGAGAGCGATTTCCCCTCCCTGCCGCCGGAGCTTCTCGAGCTCGGGCGGAAGTCCATTCTCGATGGACTCGGGCTCGCGCTATCTGGATCGGTTGCGGAGAGCGGCCGGATCGTCCAGAGGTACCTGATGTCGCAGAAGCTCTCGGGCACCGCCACGGTGGTGGGGTCGTCGCTCACCGTGCCGCCGCGATTCGCCGCCTTCGCGAACGGAATCGGGATGCACGCCGACGATTACGATGACACCCAGCTCGCGGTCGGCTCGGATCGAGTCTACGGTCTTCTCACGCATCCGACCGCGCCCTGTCTTCCCGCCGCGCTGGCGGTGGCAGAGCAAAATGGCCTCTCGGGCCGGGATCTGAGCCTGGCGTACCACCTCGGCGTGGAAGTCGAGACCAAAGTCTCGGAGGCGATGTCTCCGCGGCACTATCAGCATGGATTTCACTCCACGGCGACCTGCGGAACCCTTGCGTCCGCCGTAGCGGCATCGAAGCTCCACCGGCTCGACCTCGAGTCCACCCTACGCGCGATTGCCATCGCCGCGAGTCAGTCGGCGGGGCTGAGAGAGAATTTCGGCACGATGACGAAGCCGTTCCACGCCGGACGCGCGGCCGAGTCGGGGGTGCTCGCCACCGACCTCGCCCGAGATGGATTCACGGCG
>DASPGQ010000108.1 GCA_035620555.1 Vicinamibacteria bacterium | reverse complement strand
GCCATGAGCGGGGTGCGATGGCGGGGACGAGAGCTTCGAGAGATCGCTTGGGAGACGATCGATCTGGAGAATGCGCTCGCTGCCATCGTGGTCTCCCGTCATGCGAGCGGCGTCGAGCCCGAGATCTGCTTCATCGAAGGCGGACGTCGGCTGGGCATCGAGCGCTTCTCCGAGGCGGCTCGTTCGGGAAACCTCGAGCCTCTCGCGGGTGCCTTCGCGGCGACACCCTTCGCCCGGATTTTCCGTGAGTCCGGCCGTTCGCTTTCGGACATCGAGCTGGTCCTCTTTCGCGAGCGGCTGCGTTCTTACGTCTCGAGAGCGAGGCGTGAGCCTCTGTCGGTCGTGACGATCTTTGCTCATGTGCTACGGGTAAGGGCGGAGGCGATCGACTTGAGACAGCTCGCATGGTCGCTGGCTTTCGGAGCTTCACCGACGGCGCAGGACCTCGTGAGTGTTCGGTGAGCTCGCTGGTTCGTGTCGTCTGCCGTCCCGAGACCGCGCTCGGGCTCGCGCTCGCGGGCGTCCCGACTGCTCGGGCCAGCACGCCGAGGGAGGGTGCGGAGCTCATCGTCGAGCTCGCTTCGCGCCCGGACATCGGTGTTCTCCTCGTGGAAGACGTTTTCTACGACGCCCTCTCGGACACGGCGAAGCGTGCTCTCGAACGGCGGCCGGTGCCGATCACCGTGCCCTTTCCCGGACCGAGCTGGACCGAGTCGGCTGAGGAAGCCGAGGCCCACCTCGTCGAGATCCTCAGCCGGGCCATTGGATATCGCGTGAGGCTTCGATGAGCGATGCCCGCGTCTCGCGCGTGACCGGCGCCCTCGTCGAAGCCGAGCCCATCGCCGGTGTCTTCGTCCACGAGCTAGCACGCGTCGGGAGGAAGGGCCTCCTGGGCGAAGTCATCCGAGTCGAAGGTGAGCGCGCGACGCTGCAGGTCTACGAGGAGACCGCGGGGCTCGAGCTCGGAGAGCCCATCGAGCCACTCGGTCGCGGGCTCACGGCGCAGCTCGGTCCCGGTCTCCTCGGTACGATCCTCGACGGCATCGGTCGCCCACTGGCTCGACTGGCCGAAATGTCAGGGGATTTCATCGCGCCCGGGGTCGTCGCTTCGACCCTTGATCCTGTCAGGCGCTTCTCCTTCGTGCCCTCGCTCGAAGCGGGCTGTCGGGTGGCCCAGGGTGACGTTCTTGGGCGCATCGAGGAGCGGACAGGGATGATGCTCCCGGTTGTCGTACCGCCCGGTGTCGCCGGGACGATTGCTGAGCTCGTTCCCGGCGAGTTCAACGTGGTGGATGTCATCGGGAAGCTCGAGGACGGCGCGCCTCTCCGACTCGCGCACGAGTGGCCGGTACGCCGGCCGCGGCCGGTGAGTCGGCGGCTTCCGCCAGATCGACCGCTTCTCACGGGCCAGCGCATCTTCGATTTTCTCTTTCCCGTCGCCGAGGGCGGGAGCGTCTCCGTGCCTGGCGGATTCGGAACCGGCAAGACGGTCATCGAACAATCTCTGGCGAAGTACGTCGACGCCGACATCGTGATCTTCGTCGGATGCGGTGAGCGCGGCAACGAGATCGCCGACGTTCTCGAAGAACTTCCCCGCCTTTCCGATCCGAGGACGGGAGGTTCGCTCCTCGATCGAACGATTATGGTCGTTAACACTTCGAACATGCCGGTCGCCGCTCGCGAGGCTTCGATCTATCTGGGCATGACGCTCGGCGAGTACTATCGCGATCTCGGGCTCCGGGTCGCGGTGATGGCCGACAGCCTGTCGCGATGGGCCGAAGCTCTCCGCGAGATCGGCTCGCGCCTGCAGGAAATGCCGGGTGAGGAGGGCTACCCGACCTATCTCGCGAATCGACTGAGCAAAGTCTACGAGCGCACCGGCCGAGTGATGTGTCTGGGGACACCCGAACGGGAAGGGTCCCTCACCTTCATCGGCGCGATTTCGCCGCCCGGTGGTGACTTCTCCGAGCCGGTGACGCAGGCGGCGCTGCGCGTCGTCGGGAACCTATGGGCGCTGGACCCGGCGCTCGCCCATCAGAGGCAGTTTCCCGCGGTCGACTGGGAGGCGAGCTTCTCCCTTTACGCGGAGCTCCTCATGCCGTGGTTCGCTCGTGAGGGGGGGAGCGACTGGCCCAGGATTCGCGGCGAGACACTCTCCGTCCTGCACCGCGAGCGCGAGACGCGGGAGATCGCGAGCCTGGTCGGTGCCGAGGCCCTCCAGGATCGCGACCGGCTCGTGCTCGAGACCGGACGGCTCGTGCGTGAAGTCGTCATCGGCCAGAACGCATTCCATCCCCACGACGCGAGCTCGAGCGTCGAGAAGACCCATCGGCTTGCCTCTCTCGTGTTGAGGTTCTTTCACGAGGCCGAAGGAGCAGTCGAGTCCGGCGTTCCATTCGACCGGCTCCGGCGAGAGAGGGTTTGGGAAGGACTCGTGTCTCTGCGAACCGCCGCGCCCGAGGACAGCGAGGCTCTTGCCGAAGCGGTGCGGACGGCCATCGACGACATGGGGGCCGATCGGTGACCGCTATGGCGCGAACCTACCGTGGGGCCTCGGCTCTATCCGGTCCGCTCCTCTATCTCGAGCGGACGCGGAGAGTGCGTCTGGGCGAGTGGGTCACGATCCGTTCTCCTCGTGATGGCACGTCCTGGCGCGGCCAGGTGATCGACGCGGGCGAGGACGTCACCGTCATTCAGGTACTCGAAGAGACTTACGGTCTCGCGCCCGCACGAGTCGAGGTCACCCTGAGCGGCGACGTCGCCAAGGCCGTCGTCGGTCGCGAGCTTCTCGGCCGTGCTTTCAATGGGGTGGGCGAGCCCGTCGACGGACTCGGACCGGCCGTGGGAGAGGCGGTGCTGCCGATCTGGGGAGCGCCGGTGAATCCTGCCCGCCGCCTTCGTCCTACCGACTTCATCGAGACGGGAATCTCCGCCATCGATGGCATGAACACGCTCGTCCGCGGCCAGAAGCTCCCGATCTTCTCCGCCGCAGGGCTCCCGGCGATGGAGCTTGCTGCTTTCATCGCCGAGAACGTCCGCGCTCGCGGCGGCGAGCAATTCGCCGTCGTCTTCGTCGCCATCGGGATCACGGCCCGCGAGACGCACAGCTTCGTTCGTCGATTCGAGCGGAGCGGGGCGATGGATCGCACGATCCTCTATCTGAACGAGGCGAGCGACCCGACCATCGAACGTTTGCTCGCTCCCCGGTTCGCGCTCACCGAGGCGGAGTTTCTGGCTTTCGAGCGCGGCTACCACG
>DASPGQ010000107.1 GCA_035620555.1 Vicinamibacteria bacterium | reverse complement strand
TCTCGAGCTGTTTACGGCGCGCCCGCCGCGCAGTCGGTCGCCGCCGCGAACTCGGCGTCTAGAGCGACCGTGAAGCCGTCTCTCAGGATCACCGCCTCCCGCGCCAGGAAGCTGACGAGACCGAGTGGGACGATCCACAGGTTTGGCCCCGCGGTGACCGTCACACAGGCCACGTGCGTGGCGGGGCCGGAGAGCATGTCGTCCTGGAACACCAGCTGATCCGGAGCCCCGCACGCCGGGGGTGGAAAGGGCGTGTCGGACGACCAGAGCGGCCCCGCCGGAGTGCCGCCGAAACGACGCGTACCGAGAGACGGGCCGCCTGCCGCTCCGGAGCTGTCCCCCACCAGGTTCCCCGAGCCCTCGTCGAGATGGTAGAGGGCGGCGGTCGTGGCATCCGGGGCAAAGGGGGCTGCCGGCGGCGTGAAGTTTCCGTCGTATCGCACCATGGTTGAAAGCCGTAGCTCGTCCAAATACCCGGAGTAGGAGGGATAAGCGGCACCCGCATCATGCTTCTCGGCTCCAAGGACGAGGAGAGGATCGCTGGCCGGATAGCTCGTGGGCCGCCCGTCCCGATAGGTAATATCCCCCATCGGTCCGAACCCTTCCGCATCCACAGCGCCGTCGACCCAGACCCGCATCCTCCCATCCGAAGCCCGCCGCGCTATCGCCACGTGGTGCCAGGAACCGTCGGCAACGAGAGTCCCTCCACAGATCCCCTGCCCGCTGCCGCTGTCGGCCACGCCAAAGGCGAGCACCCCGTTGCGGAGCGAGACTCCCCAGTCGCCCCAGTCGCCCTGTCCGAAGACATCGCGGTCGAGCAGGATGTTGCCGGTGATCCAGTTGTCGTTGCCCGCTGTACAAGCCGGGGAGGGGACGTTGTCGGCGAGGGTCGCCTTCATCCACCACTCGATCGTGAAATCGCCAAGCCCGACGTCTACGGGACGATGGGGGGTGTCGAGCGGGATCTCCACCCGGTCGAGCCCCGGCGCCGCGACCCCGTTGCCGAAGAAGCGCAGCGAGGAGCCGCACTGGGCCCCAACGACCGGCGATGCCGGAGCGGCAGAGGCCACCAGAGCGAAGAGCGCGGCCGTGTGGGCTAGGGCTCGCATGGCAAATTCCGCCACGAGGATAGCAAGAGCCCTCCGGATCAAAATGCGAAGGGCGTCACAGCATCCTTGCTACCTGCTGCGCCGCGCCGATGGCACGCTCTACACCGGCATCAATACGGATCCTGATCGCCGCCTGCGCGCGCACAACGCCGCGCGCGGAGCCCGCCACACGGCCTCGCGGCTTCCGGTCGCTCTGGCCTGGACCAAGACCCACTCGACCGCTCCTCGGCCCAGTCCCACGCTCCGTTCACCACCGATCTCGCCGGAAACGTAATCAACGCTCGGGTGCTGCGCTCCGAACCTCTCCTGGATCAGGCGGCCCTCGACGCCGTCAAACAATAATGGAAGTACGAGCCGACGTTACTGAACGGGGTCCCGGTTCCCATCGTGGGCGAGGACGACGAGGATCGAAATAGAACGTCGCGTCGCTGTACCTCGTCGCCCTCTGTGACTTGTCAATCGTTCGACGTGGATGTGGCGGTACGGCTCAGATCGGACCGGTAGGCGGAAACGAAATGCTCCGACTTCCACACCGCGGCGTTCAGTCGCTCGAATAAAAGCGGCGCATCCGGGCCGAACTGCTTGGTAATGAGCTCGACCGGATTCCATCCATCGCGCTCGGCCCAGGTATTGAAAGGCTGAGTACGGCGGAAGGTCGTGTTTTGGCCCTCGCCGAAGACCAGGACCCATCGGGTGACACTCGGCTTGCCCTCGGCGGCCTCGTAAGCTGATTTGAACCGTCTCAGAAGTCCCCGATACTCGGGCACCATCTCCGGCTTCACCCAACGGATGGTGACTTCGTAGAAGGCCGACGGTTGTGTTCCCGTTTGTGGGTTCGCCGTGCCCTCTTCGATCATTTCCCAGATACGGGACGAAGAACTGGAAATGCTCGACGCACCGTCCGTGTAGATCTTCGAGCCTTCCTGCTCCCCGAAGGCTTTCACGAGGACTTCCCGAACCCCTTGCCACGCGTCACGGTCGGCCCATTTCTCGAACCCAAGAGCAATCCGATAGGTCGAGCCGGGTTTGCCTACGGTGGCGTAAAACGTCGCCCAGCTCATCGGGCTTCCGATCTGGTCCGCCGCCTCGCGAACCTTCTTTACATAGTTCTCGTAGGCGATCTCCTGACCGGGCTTTACCTGAACCTCGATCACTTGCTGGAACTGCGCCGCCGCCGGCATCGCGGCAAGCGACAAGATCATTGTCAGAAAAAGCAGCTTTCTCACTGGTCCCTCCTTTTTGTTCGTCGGCACTGGAGGGACCCAGGTAGGGAGCGAATCCGGCCGTTCGTCCGGCGATCATTCTATCGCATGATCTCCGTTCTCGAACGACGAGCTCAATGATTCGCGGGCACGAGCCGCTCGAGCTCCTCAACCAATGAAGTACGAGACCGGTGATGGTGGGGTCGATCTCAATGGTCCTCGTTCCACCACGGAGTTCGAGTCCGACGTGTGGGTGATGGAGCTCCAGGACTCGGAAGGGCCGGCTCGCTAATTCCGCAATGTCGTTGCGGAATGTACGATCGGGTCCGCTGAGCGCCCGGCCGGAGTCCGTGATGCAGACGCTTCCGTCCTCCGCGTGGATCGTCATCTTGACGAGGTGCAGAAGCTCGCTTCTCTCCTCAACGAAGCCACCTTCTCATCGGAACCTCAGCCGCGATGGCTCGCCACCCACTTGAGAAACCGTTGGCGCGGCCAGGTGTTGACGATGCGCGAACGGTCGACCCACCCCCGGGTTGCCTGCAACGCGCCCCACTCCATTCGAGCAAACTCCCGCGTGTGGTGCGAGTCGGTGCTGACGACGAACGCGACGTCCAGCTCGCGCGCACGATAGAGAACCTCGGCCGACGCGTCGAGCCGCGCCAGCGACGCGTTGATCTCGATCGCCGTTTTCGTCTCCGCCGCCTTCTTCAGCACGGCGTCGACGTCGAGCTCGATCCCGGGACGCTTCCCGATCATGCGGCCGCTCAGGTGCGCGATGGCATCGACCGTCGGATCCTCCATGGCGGCGATCACCCGACGGGTCTGCTTCGCTTCATCGAGCTCGAAATGGGAATGGACCCCGGCGATGCACCAGTCGAGTCCGCGCCGGAACGGAGCGTCGTAGTCGAGGCCGCCGTCGGGTCCAATGTTCAGCTCGGCGCCTTGCAGGAGCGTCATCTTGGGATAGCGTTTCTGCAGCGAATCGATTTGCTTGCGCTGTTCCACGAGCTGCTCTCGGCTGACGCCGTTCATAACGAGGTTCTCGGCATGGTCGGTGATGGCGAGATAGGCGTATCCCCTCTCCGACGCTCGCGCCACGATGTCCTCGAGAGAGCTCCGGCCGTCACCGGAAAGAGAAGTATGAACGTGAAGGTCGCCTCGAAGATCCTTCGGAGTAAGCGGAGGCGGCAAGTTGCTCTCGGCCGCCCGCTCGATCTCTCCCCGGTCCTCGCGCAGGGGAGGAGGAATTGGGGCGAGGCCGAGCGCATCGTAGATATCTTCTTCCGACTTCGAGGCGATGACCTTCCCCGTTTCCACGTCGCTGAGACCGTACTCGTTCAGAAGCCAGCCGCGCTCGAGGGCGAGCTGTCTGAGCTTGATGTTGTGGGCTTTGGAGCCGGTGAAGTACTGACAAGCCGCCCCGAACTGGTGCGGCTCCACGATGCGCAGGTCCACCTGGAGACCCGAGGAAGTCAAAACCGAGCTCTTCGTCTCCCCACTTCCAATGACCTCTCGCACTCCGGAAAAATTCACGAACTTCTCCATCACCGAAGCCGGCTTCGTCGAGGCCACGACGATGTCCACGTCGGCAACCGTCTCGCGGAACCTTCGCAGGCTGCCACAGAACTGAGCGCGCTCGACCTCGGGCAACTTCTCGAGCTCTTCGGTGAGCTGGCGTGCCACGGGGAGGGCCTCGGCAATCGGGGTGCGTTTCTCCTTTCCCGACTGCCCCATGCGCTCCATGGCATGGAGAAGCTTCTCCTCCATCTTCGCGCCGAAGCCGGTCAGCTCCCGGATCTTCTTGGCTTCGAGCGCGGCTCGCAGATCCGCCAGATTCTGCACCCCCAGCTCGCGTCTCAGGCGAAGTAACGTCTTGGGCCCGAGCCCGGGAATCCGGCTCAGCTCGACGAGCTCCGGGGGATATTTCTTGCGGAGCTCTTCGAGCTTCGAGATTCTCCCCGCCTCGAAGAACTCGCGGATCTTCTTCGCCGTGCTCTTTCCAATGCCATCGATACGGGTGAGCTCGACTTCCGAGAGGGCCGACAGGTCGCCCACATGAGATCGAACCGCCTCCATGGCGTTCTCGTACGCCCGTACACGAAACGCATTGGGAGAGCCTTCGTCCAGAATGGCGAGCTTCACGAGCTCTCGGAACAGCGCAACCAGCGATTCGTTCGCGCTCGCCACGGTAGGAGTCTATCCGCGAGTCGGCTCCAGGGAAAGAGAGTGCCACCCGGCTCCCCCCACTGCCATTTTGGGCTCGCGCCGCGAGGAGTCTATAGTCATCTCCCGTGACGAAGAAGGATGCAGCAGAGCATCTTACGATATCCGGGCGTGATGTAAAGGTTTCGAACCCGGGAAAGATTTACTTCCCCGAAGCCGGCATCACCAAGCTCGACCTCGTGCGCTATTACCTCGAGGTGGGAGACGGAGCTCTCCGCGGAATCTTCAACCGGCCCATCGTGCTCAAACGATATGTGCACGGGATCGAGGGGGATTTCTTTTTTCAGAAGCGCGCTCCGGCCAAGAGGCCGGAATGGGTGAAGACGGTGCGCCTGTCTTTTCCATCGGGGCGCACCGCCGACGAGATCGTCGTGACCGAGCTGGCCCAGCTCGCCTGGATCGTGAATCTCGGCACGATCGACCTCAATCCCCATCCGGTGCGTGCCGACGATCTAGATCATCCCGACGAGCTTCGGGTGGACCTCGATCCCGGCCCGGGTGTCGGCTGGGACGCGGTGCGACGGGCTGCCATCATCGTGCGGGAGGTGCTTTCCGACCATCGCCTCACCGGCTGGCCCAAAACCTCGGGCTCGCGAGGCCTCCATGTCAACGTACGGATCGAGCGCCGATGGGAGTTCGACAATGTGCGCCGCGCGGCCCTGGCCCTGGCGCGGGAGGCGGAGCGCCGGGCACCGGAGCTCATCACCAGCAAATGGTGGAAAGAGGAGCGTCACGGAGTCTTCGTCGACTACAACCAGAACGCCAAGGATCGGACGGTCGCCTCGGCCTACTCGGTGAGACCGACTCCGGATGCGAGAGTTTCCGCGCCTCTCACCTGGGAGGAGGTTCCTTCCTGCGAGCTCGGCGATTTCACGCTGAAGACGATGCCCGAGCGCTTCGCGACGTTTGGCGATCTGACGGCGGGTATGGATGATGACGTGGGCTCTCTCGAGCCACTTCTCGAGCTCTCGGCACGTCACGAAGCGGAGGGGCTCGGCGATGCGCCCTGGCCCCCTCACTACCGGAAGCGACAGGGAGAGCCTCCGCGCGTTCAGCCGTCCAAACGAAAGAAGATGCCTCTCGTCACCGTGGCCAAAGCAGCCAAGAAAGAAGAGGCGCTCGCCGGGCTGGCGCGGTGGCGAGACCGCCACCCGGAAGCAGCCTCCTACTTGACCGACGAGGACGTTCTCGTCGATGCCATGCGGGGACGCTACACGACCTGGACGCGCATCCGCGTCAACCTGCGGCACGTTCCTCCCCACGAGCGCCCTCCCGAGGAAGCGCCCGACCCTGATTATGACCCTTGGTCGAGCTCGCGCTGAGCACGAGCCGCCAACCAGGTTGACCGGAGCTTCGAGGCGTCGAGGCGAATGGGCGAGACGTTAGGTGGGAACGAGCGGCATGAGCGCGCGCAGCTCGTAGAGAAAAGGCTCAGCGCTTTGAGCAGGAAGCGCAATGGCCGTTGACATCGGAACCGGAATGGACCCGCCGTCACCATGTCACGTTGACACCAAGGCGTCTCTGTGCCATGCTAGCATAGAGGTGAATAGCGATGCCACGGCCACCGGCGTCACCGGCGAAGCGGCCGCGTATCAGCGTTGACGTGGAACCCGAGCTACGCCGCAGGCTGCGACTGGCGGCGGCAAGGCGCGATCTGACCGTTGGTCAGTACGTGCTGGCGGCAATCGAGGAGCGCCTGCAAGAGGATCTGGGCACGGAAGGGAAGGTTTGGCTAGGCCTCACGGCGAGAACCGACCCAGTGCTAGCGGATCTTTGGGACAACCCAAAAGACGCGGAATATGAAGGAGTATAGCCGCGGTGACGTGGTCCTGGTCGGCTTCGTCTTTACCGACGAGTCCGGAAGGAAGCTACGCCCTGCGGTTCTCGTCAGCGCGACCCGCTACCAACGAGCTCGGCAAGAGGTCGTCGTGGCGGCCATCACCAGCAACGTCAAACGCCGGCTTTTCGGCGATTACCGACTCGCGGAGTGGAGAAGCGCGGGGTTGCTTTTCCCGTCTTTGGTGACCGGGATCCTGAGGACCATCAGGCGCACGATGATCGTCCGGAAGCTGGGCGCGCTCCAGAAGCGGGACCTCGAGAATGTCGATAAGGCGCTTCGCCGTTCTCTCGGGCTCTGAGGCGTGAACGTCAGCAGATCCACGTTAGTGGAGTTTGTCCTAATCAATTAGCAGGGTCCTGGCCTCGAGATCCCTACAGTCTGGCCGACCGAGAAGGCGGAGGCTCGGGCTACGTCAAAGTCTTCTGGCCCGGCGGCGGCATCCGTGTCATCTATTTCGACGAGGAGACCCGGTGTCGTACGACCGAGCGAGGCGGACGGCGATCGCAGATGACCGCGTCGAAGGAAGTTGACTTGTTCATGGTCCGCATCGGGCGGAGCGGTTCGAGATAGGACGCGGGAACGTCGGCCAAGCTCGAGAACGTCGTCGTCCTTAAGGCTTGACGTCTAGCGCCGCGCGCCGGAGCCTATGACTTCCCGGAGAAGATTCGCTCGAGCTCGTAGGGTGGGGCCACGTCGAGCTGAGCGTAGGTGCACTCCGCCGCCGGTTTGTCCGGACGCCAGCGCACGAAGTGAGCGGTGTGACGAAAGCGCTGGCCCTGCATGTGGTCGAAAGCGACCTCGAGCACGCGCTCCGGCCGGAGCGGCTCCCATTCGAGCGTCTTTCCGCGGCTCCAGCGGCTCTGCATGCCCGGAACTCTCTCGGCATTGGCCCACGACCGCCACGGGTGGTCGTCGAGAGCGCCTTCGCGAAGTGGCGCTAGCTCCTCCAAGAGCTCGCGACGTCTCGCTTCGGTGAAGCTTGCCGCGACGCCCACGTGCTGGAGCCTGCCGCTCTCGTCGAAAAGGCCGAGCAGAAGCGAGCCCACCGCCGAGCCGTGCGCATTCTTGTGCCAGCGGAATCCCGCGAGAACGACGTCGACGGTCCGTTTGTGCTTGACCTTGATCATCGTACGCTTGCCCGGTGTGTAGACCCCGTCGTGCCGCTTGGCCATGACCCCATCGAGCCCCGCGCCCTCGAACCGCTCGAACCAATCCGCCGCCAAGGCGCGGTCGGGAGTGAGTGGCGTCATGTGAATCGGGGGCCGCGCGCCGGAGAGGACGTTCTCGAGCCGGATCCTCCTTTCGACGAAGGGTTTGGCACTCAGATCTTCGTCGCCCTCGCCAAGAAGATCCCAGAGAACGAGTGACGCGGGATACTGTTCCGAAAGCTTCTTCACGCGGGAAGCTGCGGGATGAATGCGGAGTTGCAGGGTCTCGAACTCGAGCCCCGCCTCGCCCACGATGACGAGCTCCCCGTCGAGGATCACCCGCGCGGGCAGCTCGGTGTGGACCGGCGAGTCGAGCTCGGGGAAGTAGCGATTCAACGGTTTCAGATCGCGGCTCTGCAGGAGCCACTCCGTCCCGTCACGAAAGAGCAATACGCGGAATCCATCCCATTTCGGCTCGTAGAGCCAGCCTTCTCCCTCGGGGAGCGTCTCCA
>DASPGQ010000106.1 GCA_035620555.1 Vicinamibacteria bacterium | reverse complement strand
TCGGTCGCTTCCAGCGCCTTCGCCGCGCGTTTCTGCACGGCGCCGAGCTCTCCATGAAAATCGACACAAAGAAGCGAGCCCTCGACCCGAAGGTCGTCGGTAATCAGGTTGATTTGGTAGTCCGTCAGGAGCTTCTTTAGTTCCCGGTAACACCCTCTCGGTAACGCCACGTGGAGCGGCAGTTCTTCGGCGCAACTGACGATCCGGGGGGTGAGCGCCGTAGAGAAGCGCAACGCTTGCTTCTTGTAGAATTCCGGGTTCTGAAAGGCGGCGAGACGCTTGATTTCGTTCAAGAGGGGCGACGGAAGCCCGGCCTTTTCCAGGAATATGGCCTGAGCCAGGGTCGCTCGCGCCGTCTCGGGAAGAGGGCCGGCGATCGCGGCCCTCGGTCGCCGGCGCGAGGGCGTTCGAAGCCATGGCATTGAATCCGAATCTTCGTCGTCCGAGTCTCCGAGTTGGACACCGAGGATCGCTCCTTTACGACGCGCTTCCCGAACGATGAGCTCGACCTCGGACGCATCCAAACGTCGAAGTCGCGCCAGGAAGGCCCACTGATCTTCGTGCGGCACCCAGTTTTCATTGACGAAGACGGTGTTCCCCTTCAGGCGCGCCTCGTTCTGAAACGGGAGCGCGATGAGGTTTCCGAAGCCTCCCCTTGGAAGCATGTCCTGGTTCGGGAACAGGCGATCGTAGGAAGCCATGGGAAGCTCGTGCCGCCGCGCCATCGTCTGCGTGATCAGATGGCAGCCGAACTGCCGCGCCGTTCTTGCCGAAACCGGCTCCCGGAAGAAGAACCAGACATGAGCTCCGTTTCCGGAGCGTGAGCGTTCCACCGCGGTCGGGAGCTGCATCCCGCGGCAGGTCTCGACGAGCGCCGAGACGTCCTTCTCCCAGGTTCCCTTGTCGAAGTCCATGGCCAGGAACCAGCAAGTATCGTCCTCGAGCAATGGATAAACGCCCGCCACGATCCGGCCCTGCAAATGATCGAGGATGACCCGGTCGGTGATCGCCAGGAATGCCTGATTGGCGCATTCGCCGCACTTCACTCTTGGTTTCTCACAAACTTCGGGAATCCACTCGTTCGCGCAGGCCGGTGCGTATCCGCTCGTGCCCTTTCTGAGATTTCGCCACCTCGTTGGATAGACGTCGGTTCGTCCGCGGAATAACGTCCGAAACAGCGCGATCTTGTCGGCCGAGGTCCGGGGGCCAACGACCGGCAGGAGGTTCGGCGACGGTTCGCGGCACGCGCCGATCTGACGCCGGAGCTCATCGACCCGTAACCACGCCTGGCGGTACTGGGCCTCGAGCTCACGGAGACGTGCCTCCTCCGTTGCCAGGTCCCGCTCGAGTGAGTTGCGATCGAGGCGTGTCATGGGTCCGCTCTTCACGGAAGTTGACAACCAGGTTCCGCGGTCGATCTTATATGCTTTCGAGCGCTTCGGAAGACTTCATGCCAAGGGTCCTACATCACTTAGGAGAGCCTTCCCGGGTAAATGGCTCCGATCGTTGTGAAAGGCACCGGTTGTAGTGGGTCGTGGAGACCGATGGCCCGATTTGCCGTTTCGCACCCGGGTGAGAATTTACCCAGAGAACTTGACATCGCCTCCAGGTGGAGTTATTTGTAGTAGTTATAATGGCTACTAGAAATAGACAATACGCGCCACCATTTGACAGGGAGACCCTCGACAGGGCCTTTGCGTCGCTCGCTATACGCTTGGAGGAGAACAAGGCGGAGCCCATCGAGATCGTGGTGGATCGGCCCTGATTCTGGCGGGACTGATCCCGCGCACTACGAAGGATGTCGATGTCGTTGCTTTATTGAGGTCGGGAGTTCTTCGCTCGCCAGATCCGCTGCCGGAGGATCTGCGCAGAGCTGCTGCCGAGGCTGGGGAGGACCTCGCGCTTTCGCCAAATTGGCTCAACAATGGCCCGAGCCGCGGTGAGGGCGGACTCTTCCAGATGGGCCTCCCCGCAGGGTTGGCGAAGCGCCTGCATCATCAGCAGTACGGCGCGCACCTGACCGTCCATTTCATCGACCGATTGGATCAGATTCATTTCAAGCTGTACGCAGCCGCCGACCGTGGCGGCTATCACATCGAGGATCTGCGCGCTCTGAAGCCGACCCCCGACGAAATCGAAAAAGCCGCGCGATGGGCGATGAGCCACGATGTCTCGGAGGGTTTCCTCATGGTTTTGAGGGATCTCTTGAGGAGCCTCGGGTATGCCGAAAGTGCTGACAGACTTTAGAACGGAATTCCTCGATAGGCTGCTGGATGTTCTGTGGCGGCAGTGGACGGCATTAGGCGTATCCGGTTACAGCCGACACTGGACGGGGTCGCCCGTCGATCCCGATGCCCTGCTGCTTCTTTCATGCACGATCGGTCGCTACGACGCGCGCCTGTTCGATGCCATCCTGGAATGGCTGTCCATCAACGGTCGCTTTATCAGCATCCAGCGCATCAAGCGCATGTTGAAGGACGAAATCTTCGACGGCGAGGAGGTTCTACGGGCGGTGGCGGCCGCGACGAGCACCACCGAGAACGAGGCAAAATGGAAGGGCATAACGGGCTTATCGAAAGCGACGGGAAAGAGAAAGAAATCTCTATTTTTCCTCAAGAACGGAGCCCCTCTTCCGGTGGTTCACGAGCCCGAACCTATTTTTTCGAGATATGGATTCTTGCGCGACAGCTACGAGGAGCGCAGCGCGGCCGCACCGTTCCGTCCGGAACCGCACGAGAACCTCCTCCTGCGCTTGAGAGCCTTGCTGGGAGTGAACGCCCGTGCGGAGATCTTTGAATTCCTGCTGCTCAACGATCTCGGATCGCCCCGGGCAATGGCTAGAGACACGTATTACTACCCAGCCACGATCACCAAAGCGCTGGCCGAGATGAGTCAATCGGGCTTTGTCGTCTCCCGCACCGAGGGACGACACCGGTACTACACGTTGTTCCCGGATACGTGGCGGGAGTTGTTTGTGGGTCACAGTTCAAAGCCACCTTGGGTCGTGTGGGCTCGTCTGTTCAGCGCGCTCGAGCAAGTGTGGCTCTTCCTCGACCAGCGCGACCTCGCGACGCGACCGGTGCTGGCGCAGGCGTCGTCGCTTCGACGAATTCTCAAGGGCTCTGTGAAAACCCAACTGGAGCGATCTGGCCCCTTGGGCTCCTTCGGCGACGACTCGGCATATCCGGGAGAAGCACTCATTCCCTATTTTGTGGCGCACGTGCGAAAGATCCTCGATTGGGCCGAAGCCGGCGCCAAGGAGCAAGCTACTCGAGTTCGACGAAGCTCAGCAGGCTGACACGTCGAAATGGGGTGCGGTGTCGGTGTAGCGACTGGAAATTGGAACCTCGTGGTGAACGAACAACGTGGGGCGAACCTCTCCTGGCATCCCTCCCTCGCTAGAACAGATCCTTCCCTGTCAGGAGGTACTCGAATCGGTCGCACTCCCTGGCCAGGGTGTTCACGTAAAGCTCGAGCTCTTCGGGGTCGAGGTAATCCGCCTGGTGCTCGATGTGGCCGACGAGACGGTCACGACGGTCGAATCCGAAGGTCACGATCTGATGCTGTGCGTTTTTCTCCCAGACGAGCAACGCGAGTTTCCGCCAGCGTTTCACGTTTTTGGTCACGGAAGCCGTTCCCAGGACAACCGACTCCAGTCGATAAAGATTCTCGACGCGCTCGATCGTGATGGTCTGATGCCGGCTCCCCCCGCGTACGGCTACGTTGATTCGCTCGCCGTCGACGTACCACGCTTTGCGATTCGAAGCCGGGATCGATTGCACCAACTGCTCAAGCCTCAGCATCGGCTCTCTCCTCCGTCCCCCGTAGCCAAGCTTCCGGCTCCGAGTCTCGGTCCAGCATTTCCGATTCGATGAGGTCCGCTGTCTCGACGGTTCGGAGGACCAGACGCTCGATCTCCGCGTAACAAGTCGTATCGAGATGAAACACCCGGTCGCCTTTGACGGAGACTTCGTACTTTCGCCTTATAAAGTCGTGCACCGCGCAGATCCTCACGGCGCCGAGCCTTTGTTGGAGCTCATACAGATGGTCGCTCTCGTCGGGGTCGTCGAGGTCGATCTGACCCACGGGACTCGTGCACTCGAGCAAGGTCGCATCGCCGGCGATGAGCGATCGGAGCTCGAGTGTGAACGGTTGGCGTCGCTCGACCGAAGGCGTCGATCGCTCGTCAGCACGGATGCATCGTCCCGAGCTAAGGGCGACCGTCCCCGCCAACCTTCGTGGGTTCCCGGTGCTCTCAACGGCTAGGTCCCAGGTCTCAACTAGCGAGCTCCAAAGCTCGCCCAGATGTCGCTCCAAAGCCGTGATGTCTAGACGCTGAATGTCGCATGCCAGTGCGGTGCCGCACAGCCAGGGCGGGTGTACCGGAAACGCGGACTCGAGGAGACCCTCGATTCGCGGTACCTCTTCGAGCCGCCTAATGGCCTCTTGCGCGATATCGATCCGGCTCTCGTCCGTATCCGAGAGGTTCTCGGAGCGGTGGATCATTCGAAGGAACTTGTTGAGGCGTACCAGGACCCGTCTGACCTGCAAGACTTCGACAGTGTCACGGAGATGTGGGTAATAAACCTGGATCAGCTCATCGTCTCCGGGTGCATGCGCCCGACCATCCAGATGGCGCTGTACAAGGCTTCCGATGCGATCGATGCGTCCGGTACGTTGCTCCATCGCCGACGGCGTCCACGTGATCCCGTAATGAATGACGCGCCGGCAGAACGTGTGCAGGTCTTCTCCTTCCTGAAGCACATCGGTGGTGACAAGGGTCAGCGGGAACCCGGGCATTCGGAACTGCTGCACCAGGCGTTTGTTGACGCCTCCGGACATGCGCCCTACGGGGACTTGGTGTTGGAGCGATCTCCCGAACATCTCCGGGAGCTCCGCGAGCGGCACGTGGTGGGCGTCGGGAAAATTGACGGACAGCAGTGTTTCAAAAGCGGCCGCGGCGCCGGAGAGCTCTCGAAACGCGTGGAAGCCTGGTGTCGTCGACTGACGGGTAAGTAGCTCGATGAAATCCTCGGTGAGCACGCGCTCAGGTTGTTCCGCGTCCATTTCCTTGCGCGTGCCGAAGGATCCGAGTCGCCGGATAGCCGTGAGATAGAGGTCGATGTAGGAAGCGCCGAGCCTGCTCATCGCACTGATGAGCTCCCGGCGGCGCTCGCGGTTCCGGAATCGCTCTCGGAACTCCCCTGCCTCGTCTTCAGGCCAGATGGCTCGCCGCAGATTCGGGGTTTTGACGAGCTCCGTGAAGAACGTCACGATACCGATGCCGTCCGACGGGGGTGGGAACCGCTCCGGTGCATCCGCCCTACCGTCCACGACGAGAGGAAATCGTTCCTGCAGGACGACCGACGCACGCGGCCCGAGATCCCCGTCACGATCTCGAAGCAACTGCAGGGCGGCGGCCTGGTAGGCCTCGACCACATAGAAGCGCGGGTAACCTGATTTTTGCTGGGAGCGCGACCGGAAATAGTTGTACGCAAGCTGCTTCAGCTCGGCCTGCAGGTCGGCTGGCGACCGGGCTAGCATGTTCGCGAGCTGTTCGAGCGGGTCCGAAGGTTGCCCCAGGAGCCACGCCACATAGTCGTCCTCGAACAGTGTCGAGTAGACGGATGCCATCGACGAGAGACGGTTCTTCTGAAACGCAGCACCGGAGAGCACGCGTCCGGGCCCTTCCCCGCGGAAGAACCACGCGAAGAACGTGTCATTCCCGCCCTCGTCATCCACGACCGCGTGGCGCAGGTCCTCCTCGACCTGGTCGACCTCTTCGTGGCTGCTATCCTCCTTGGGTCCCGTCGAAGCTCGCTCGCGCTCTTGTCGATACCGGCTAAACAACCCGTCGATTGGTTCCTTCAGTTCCGGGAGCGCGGCAACCATCTTCGAGTAGATCCAGTCGTCGAAGATGGTGTCCAGCTTCTTCTTCAACTCGGTTACGGTCGCCACCCGACGCACGAATACCAGCGCCTTGTCCCCTGTATCGAAAGCCGACGCAAGAGACCGCGCCGTGGCGTCGAGCTTCGGATGAGGAAGCGGCTCGCCGAACTCTTTGCTGTACGAGTCCACAACCGTCGCGAGGGAGAACGTATCGGCTCCCCTTCTCTCATCAACCGATGCCTCTTGCTCTCCCTCGAAGTGCCTGCGTTCTCCATCGTGGTTGCCGTCGACATTCTGTCGCGCCAAACGCTTCCGGTGTCCGACAGTCTCGAGGAAGCTCTCGAACGACGAGAGCATGCCGATCTGGAAGTGATTGTTGAAACGTTTGTCACGAAGCGCTTCCGCGACCTTCTTTTGAATGAGACCCACCACGAGACGTTGCTTCGGGTCTTCGAGCCGCATGGGGCTCGAAGGGGCGTCGTATCCACCGGCGCGCCACTCCCGTCGATACATGTTCTTGCTGTACTTCTGGTCGGCGATCTTCAAATACCCGACGCGCCGGAGGAGCATTCGCTTCAGCACTTCTCGTTTTTCTTCCTCCTCGCACTCGGGGTCGTCCAACCGTCGCACCGAAATGGGGTTGCCGCCATCGGCGTCCTGAAGCTTCGCGTCGCCGAAGCCAAGAACGTCGAGCTGGTTGAAGACGTCTCGGTAGTCGTACTCGAACGGGGTCGCCGACAGCAGCAACACCCGACGGACACGCCTCTGGTACCAGGGGTACTCGTCGCTGCTTGCAACAGGATGTCCCAGCGCCATGCCGAGGACGCGGTTTCGGTTGCTCCCCTTGGGGTCGAAGCCGTGTTTGAGGGCGTGCGCCTCATCGATGATCAAGAGGTCTATGTCCGGGAAAACCGCATTGAGCACACGGCCGTATCCATCGCGAAACGAGGCCGCGATATCCCTCGTGGCGTCGGTGGCCGATTACTTCAGTCGGAGCGAGTATGTGGTCGATATCTTTGCGGCTGGGCCCGACATCTATGAAGTCAGCGCCGGAAGAAGTCTCGCGTATCTCGAGAACATCCTCGACGTGCTCGCCTGCCTCGAGCCCTGTCACGAGCCCCCGTTCGAGATCGTCGGTCCAGCGCTCTTCGAGAAGCTCCAGCAGATTACGAGCGTCGTCGCCATCGTTCAGGATTGGGACGACGCGAGGGAGTCTTTCCTCCGGCGAGTGAAGGCGTTCGGCGTCGATCTGAAGGTGATGATCGTGCGCGAAGGCTCGACCGCCAAAAAATTGGAAGGCGGCGGCCGACGATCTGGGCGAGATGAGCCTGGTGCGACCCGCTGACGTCGAACGCGCGCTCGCGGACGAGTCCGTATGAAGCGCGTGGCCACGAGTGTCTTGTTTGGTGCCGCCGGTGCGTCCGTTGCCGTCAACCTCCGCACGGCGCCGGCCTGGCTCTTCGTCCTGGTGGCGGCGGCTTCTATCTTCTGGAGATCCCGTACCCCTGCTCCGGGTACCGTTCGGGCGTGTCAGCGCCTTCTCTATCTCCTTCTCATCGGGATCGCCATCCTGGGCTGGATCCAGGTGACGTACCCCATCCTGAGCGCCCAGGAGGTCGACACCTGGGCCCTTCGCCTCGCGTATCCCGTGGGCGCCCTGGGGAGTCTCTTCCTTTTGACGGCACGCACTGTGTTTGTCTGGACGGGCGTCATCCCCGCTGCGGTCGGTATGCTCGTCACTGCGAGCTTCGACGCCAATACGCGAACGCTCGGGTTTCTCGCGGCTGCCGGACTGGCGGGATTTAGCTATCTCGCTGCCGACGTTTGGAGCCTCTCGGGTGAGCGGAGGCTCACACGGTCGGTTCTCGTCGGTGGGTTCGGTCTTCTTTCTGCCGCGATCGCCACCGTCATCGTTCTCATCCTCCCCTGGACTCAGGGAAAGGTTGAGGAAACGATGCTGACGATCTACGCGCCAACGGGCGACGGCATCGAGGGGCAGCACCAGACACGCCTCGGCGATCTTCAGCGCTTGAAGCTCTCGGAGAAGATCGTGATGAGGGTGTGGAGCGAGCGGCCACAGAAATTGAGAAGCCGCGTCTTCACGCACATCGATGGCGCTTACTGGCGTCGGGATCTGGCGTCGATCCGCACCCTCGCGCCTTCGATGCCACAGACGATTGGATTGCCGGAACGGCAGTTCCTCGCAACACTTCCAGGAAAGGATTTCGTTCCGACACCAGAACGTCTGGAAGGCCAGCGCCTGATTCGAACGAAGGTGGTTCGGGTGGACGGGGGTGGTCTTGCAACGCCGGGTGGATCGGCGCTGGTCCACGCACCGGTCGATGAGGTGCGAATCGATGGTGCCGGGGTTTTGTTTCAGCCGCCAAGCACCCGCGTTCGTTTATACGGCGTTCTCCACGAGCTCAATCACCAAAGGGCACAAGACGGGCCGCTGCAGCCGGAGGAACGTGAACGCGCTCTCCAAGTTCCCGAGAATCTCGACCCGCGGATTCCCGAGCTCGCCAAGGTCGTCACCGACGGAGCTGCGACGACCGAGAAGGCGGTCGAGCGGGTCGTCGCCCATCTTCGGGAGAGCTACGAGTACTCTCTCGAGGTTGGGGAGATTGACCGGCAAAACCCACTCGTGGACTTCCTCTTCAACAAGAAGCGCGGATGGTGTGAGTTTTTTGCCGGTGCAGCCGCCCTGATGCTTCGCACGGAGGACATTCCGACACGGTATGTTGAGGGCTTCAACGTGATCGGGAGCCAGCGCAAAGACGACTATTACATCGTGCGCGAATGGGATCGGCACGCATGGATCGAGGCCTACATCGACGGAAAGGGTTGGCTCGAGTACGACCCGACCCCGGCCGCTGAGTACGAAAGCCTCCATGCCGGTCTGGATTCCGGGCCACTCGCCGATGCGATCGAGTGGATACGGGCCCATGGCGCGAGCCTCTATGCCGAGATCCGCCACGTCGAGTGGCGGGGGCTTTTGGGGCCGCTCGCGTGGCTCGCCGGATTCTTCGTGGCGGGATACGGTGCCTTGCACCTTGCGCGACTCTGGAGCCCACGGCGGAGGGTGACGCGTCGCGGGACGAGCGCGCCTTTGACAGGTCTCGAACCTCTCATCCAGGAGTTGGATCGCCGGGCGAGAGCGCTCGGATCTCCCCGAACGAAGACGAAAGCTCCGCTGGAGTACTGGGCTACCGTCTCGGAGAATGTGCCGGTGGAGCTTCGAAATATCGGGCTCCGAATCGTCGAGCGTTTCTATCACGCTCGGTATGGCGGTGCTCTCGTCCCGCCCGAGGAGATACGTCTGCTCGAGAGAGAGCTCAACTCACTCGGGTCTCGAGCTCCGAGCTCGGCGGACGTGTAGAAGTCTACGGCCTCACAATTAGGCTCGGCTTGGACTTCGCGCTCGCGATCTTCTTCGCGGTGCCGAAGGACGAGCCGGTCCCCGGATCGCCAACAAGGACGCGATATCGAAGCTCGACGAATCGCTTACAATCGCCGAGACAGATGGCGAAAAGAAAACGCGTTTGGCCAGAGTGGTGGGAATAGAAGCTCGAAATCTCCTCCCACATGCAGAAACGATTCGTAAAGCGCGACTCTACCGAGCTCGATCTCCGCCGTATGATGGAGCACGCGACGAACTTCAGGAAGGACTACAAGGAAGGGCGCTGGATCATCGACACGCGCTTTCGACAAAAAGCGTGGGAAGTCATCGTGGAGCCCTAGCTCGACGACGTGAAGCTGGAAGTCATTACGGCTTACGAGGTTTGGGACGATGCCGGACAGGACCCACGTTGATCTCGAAATCAGCTACGGGGATGGTCGCCCCCGGCTCGGCTATCTGTACCT
>DASPGQ010000105.1 GCA_035620555.1 Vicinamibacteria bacterium | reverse complement strand
ATCCGGCTCAGTGTCAGGCCATTGGGCAAGTTGGGGAGTGTCATGCCGTCCGAGAAAAGGGGTTAGACATCAGAGCTTCTTGACGTTGGGAGCCTCCAGCCGTTTCGTGGCATTTCGCGTGTCGATCAAGAGTGATGACGCGCGGACGATGAGCTCGACGTCGAGGCAACTATGGTTGGTGACGATGACCACGCAATCGCTTTCGGCCAGTGCTTCGGCGAGGGGTCGTGAAGACAACCTCGTGCCGTCGAGAACCAATCGCGGCACATAGGGATCGTGATAGCTCACCTCGGCACCCTTTTGCTCGAGCAGACGAAGGAGGTCGAGTGCGGGCGACTCCCGGACGTCATCCACGTCAGGCTTGTAAGAGACACCCACCAGGAGAACGCGCGCGCCTTTGACGCTCTGGCGTCGATCGTTCAACGCGTCCTGGATCCGACTGACCACATGAAAGGGCATCTCCGAGTTGACTTCCCCCGCAAGCTCGATGAAACGCGCCCGATAGTTGAGCGTCTTGAGCTTCCAGGACAGATAGTAGGGGTCGACGGGGATGCAATGTCCCCCTAGGCCCGGACCCGGGTAAAAAGGCATGAAGCCGAACGGTTTGGAGGCGGCCGCGTCGATCACCTCCCAGACGTCTACCCCGAGGCGGTTGCACATCAGCGCCACTTCGTTCACCAGGCCAATGTTTACGCTGCGAAAAGTATTCTCCAGAAGCTTCACCATCTCCGCCGCCCGAGTCGAGCTCACCGCGATTACTTCGTCGACCGCCCGCGCGTAGAGACTCGTCGAAACGCTGAGACAGGCGGACGTCATGCCCCCGATGATCTTTGGCGTGTTCCGAGTGTGCCAAACCGCGTTGCCCGGGTCCACCCGCTCCGGAGAAAAGGCCAGGAAAAAGTCCTCTCCGACCGTGAGCCCCCCCGCCGCCAGCATGGGAAGGATGATCTCCTCGGTGGTACCGGGGTAGGTCGTGCTCTCGAGCACCACGAGCTGATCGCGACGCAGCCGATCGGAAATCTGCCGCGTCGCCTCGACAACGAAAGACAGATCGGGGTCCTTCGTCTTCGAAAGCGGCGTGGGCACACAAATAATGACCGCGTCCGGCTCGGCGAGGCGATCGAAATCCATCGTAGCGTCCAGTCGCTTGTTCTCGACGGCTTCCTGAAGGCGCTCGCCGTCTACGTCGGGAACGTAGGACCGGCCGGATCGGATGGAACAGACCTTGTTCTCGTCGACGTCGAAACCCAGGACCGACAGCCCCGCCGACGCGAACTCCACTGCGAGAGGCAGGCCGACGTAGCCGAGTCCGATGGTCCCGATCTCGACGGTTCCGTCGTCGATCTTCTTCTTCAGATCGTCGACACTCATTCGAATTCCTAAGTATCTTCGGTCCGGGATCGAAAGTCCACTATTCGGCTAACGGCACAGGCTTCCGAATCCGCTTCCCGGCCGGGTTGAAGCGTCTTGGCGGCAGAAGAGCTTTTTTGCGATTGGGGAGTTCACCGCGACTCGTCCCTCGGTATACTGGACGTCACGCAGGGTATTCATGAACGCAGTCATTCTCGCCGGTGGCAAAGGTACCAGGCTCAGGCCTCTTACGCTCAACACGCCGAAACCTATCGTACCGATACTCAATCGACCGTTCCTGGCGCTGCAGATCGACCTTCTTCGACGGACGGGAATCGAGAACATCGTGCTATCGCTCTCGTATCAACCCCGGAGAATCGAAGAGCTCTTCGGCGACGGCAGCGACCACGGGGTGCGAATCCATTACACGATGGAACCGGAGCCCCTTGGGACAGCGGGGGCGGTCAAGAACGCCGAGAACTTCATACGGGAGAGAACCATCGTATTCAATGGCGACGTGTTGAGCGACCTCGACCTCGAGTCGGTACTTCGCTTTCATGAAGACAAGAAAGCGAAGGCGACCATCGTGCTCACGCCGGTGGAGAATCCTTCGGCCTATGGCCTCGTAGAATGCGTCGAAGATGGACGCGTCAGTCAGTTCTTGGAGAAACCGAGCGACGACGAGATCACCTGCGACACCATCAACGCCGGGGTTTACGTCATCGAGCCCGAGCTGTTCGATACCATTCCGCCTGGCGTAAACTACTCTTTCGAAAGGAGTTTCTTTCCAAACCTCCTTCGGGGCGACGTACCTTTTTATGCCTACGTACACCGCGGTTACTGGATCGACATCGGCACCCCGGAGAAATACCTCCAGGTCCACAGGGACATCCTCTCGGGCGTACTCGCCATCGAGGGATTCAACCCCAATGCCGGGGGCACTTATGTCGACCCCCAAGCAACTTTGGAGGGCGGCTCACGGCTCACGGGCCCGGCCTACGTCGGACCGGGAAGTGTCGTGAAAGCGCACGCGGCACTCGAGCCCTTCGTCGTGCTGGGGTCCAACTGTCGCATCGAGGAAGGGGCGAGCGTGAGCCACTCGGTGCTCTGGTCGAACGTGAGAGTTGGCGAGCACGCGCGCGTCCGGGGCGCACTCATCGGCCGAAGCGCTCACATCGGACACCACGCGGTTGTCGACCACGGGGTCGTGCTCGGAGACAAGTCGGTCCTCACTGACTTCAGTCGACTGGCGCCGCTCGAGGGCTCGTGAGACCATCGCACGCCGCGGGGAGCTGCCTGGATGCCAAGAACGCGGATGAGATATACTGCTGCCCCGGATGCCGACGAGCGGGCGTAGCTCAGTTGGTAGAGTACAAGCTTCCCAAGCTTGGTGTCGCGGGTTCGAGTCCCGTCGCCCGCTCCACATGCCATACTGTATCGTCTGAGGTAACGGGGACGCCGACCGCGTCCGGATAAGGAGGGCTTCGTGGGACTTTTCGGTGGGAAACCCGACACCCAAGGGGGCGCGGCCGCGCCGCCCGAGCCTCGTCAGAGACCAACGCCCGCCCCTTCGCAACCAACGGAGGCGCCGACCGTCATCGGCTCGGGCACAACGATAAAAGGCGAGCTTCGAAGCCGCACGGACATGCTGATCGAAGGGCGAGTGGAAGGCAAGGTCCATAGCGACAAACGCGTGATCATCGGCCAAGGTGGCGATGTCCAGGCGAGTGTCCACGCCGAGATCGTCATCGTTCGCGGCAAGATCCACGGCGATTGTGAGGCTTCGGGGAAGGTGGAGATCACCGCTACCGGGCGGGTATTTGGAAACATCTCCGCTCGCGTCATCGCCGTAGCCGAGGGAGCCACTTTTCGCGGCTCCAGCAAGATGGCGCAGTCAGACTCATCGGCAGACCCGAAGTCCAAACCGACGGATCCAGCGGGTCGGCCAGGGCCGGCGCCTCGCGTAGGTCCGAGCACCTCTTCGCCGGCCGGTCCAAACTGACAACCGACCATCGAGAGTTTCCTGTGCAAGCGAGGCCGCCCTTATGAAAATCGGCACCGTAAAGGAGCTCAAGGACAACGAATTCCGCGTCGGGCTCGTTCCCGGCGGGGTGCGGGCCTTGACGGAGAGCGGCCACGACGTGATCGTCGAACAGGGCGCGGGCCTCGGAAGCGGAATCACGGACGACGAGTACCTTTCCGCCGGAGCGAAGATCGTTCCTAGCGCGCAAGACGTATTCGCCGCGGCGGAAATGGTCGTAAAGGTCAAGGAACCGCTCGAGCAGGAAGTGACATTCCTTCGCGCCGGTCAGATTCTCTTCACCTACCTTCATCTTGCCCCCATGAGCGCGCTCACGGAGTCTCTCCTCGAGCGCGGCGTCACCGGGATTGCCTACGAGACGATTACTGCCGAGGATGGTTCATTGCCATTGCTGACTCCGATGAGCGAGGTAGCCGGCCGAATGGCGATTCAGGAAGGAGCACACTATCTCGAGAAGGCCGAGGGGGGCCTGGGGATGCTGGTGGGCGGGGTGCCCGGCGTGCCTCGAGGCGAGGTGATCATCATCGGCGGCGGGGTCGTTGGATTGAACGCGGCCAAGATGGCTGTCGGCCTCGGAGGAAACGTCACGATTCTCGACAAGAGCCTGTCGCGGATGCAGTACCTCGACGACATCTTTGGTGGTCGGGTCACGACGCTGATGTCCAACCCCATCACCATCGAGGAAAGCGTGCGTCGGGCCGATCTCGTGGTGGGCGCGGTGCTTATCCCCGGAGCTTCGGCACCCAAACTCGTGACGCGGGCGATGATTCGAGAAATGAAAAACGGAGCGGTCATCGTCGACGTGGCGGTTGATCAGGGCGGGTGCTTCGAAACGACCCGACCGACCACCCACAGCAATCCGACCTATTTCGTGGATGGAGTCGTTCACTATTGCGTGGCAAACATGCCCGGAGCCGTTCCGAGAACCTCCACTTTTGCGCTAACCAACGTGACCCTTCCCTACGCACTCCAGATTGCCAACCGGGGTTTCATCGAGGCGGTTCGCTCCGACACATCCCTGTACGCGGGCGTCAACACCTACGATGGACAGGTCACATGCGCAGCGGTGGCCCTCTCGCAACGCCGCGCGCACACGCCGCTCGAAAAGCTACTCTAACGTGCAGTGGCGTCTCCTCGTCGACGAGCCTGCGGATGGCGTGCGCAACATGTCCATCGACGAGACGCTGTTCCTCTCGTCATCGAGGATGGGTGCGATCCCCACCGTTCGCCTGTATCAGTTCCGACGTCCGACCGTCACCATCGGCCGCAATCAAACGGCTCGTGATGCCGT
>DASPGQ010000104.1 GCA_035620555.1 Vicinamibacteria bacterium | reverse complement strand
GCACCGGAGCACCCGCCTACGAGGGCGATGTGGCGGTTCACGGTGGCACCGTGGCGGCCGTGGGCGATCTGACCGGAGTGCGTGCCGCGCTCGAGCTAGACGTGAGCGGTCTCTATATCACACCGGGCTTCATCAATCTGCACAGCCACGCGACCCCGAGCGGTCTCCGGCAGGCGTCGAACATGATCGTTCAGGGCGTCACGACGGAAATCCTCAACGCCGACGGCGGCGGCCCGCTCGACATCGACGAGCAGCTCGAGGAGCTCGCGAACGCCGGTCTCGCCGTGAACGTCGGCGTCAACATCGGATTCAATCGTGTATGGTCCGAGGTCGTCGGACCCGCGGACCGGCGACCCACCGAGAAAGACCTCGACAGGATGCGCTTACTCATCGTCGCCGGCCTGGAGGAAGGCGCTTTCGGTGTCTCCGCCGGTCTCGATTACAAGCCCGCTTACTTCGCGACGACCGATGAGGTGGCCGCGGTCGTGAGCGCCGCCGAGCTTTTTCGGACCAACTTCACGAACCACGATCGCCTGACACCCGAGACCCAGTTCAGCTCGCGCGTGGGCGTGACCGAAACACTCACCTTAGGTGCCCGCACGGGCCTGGTCCCCATCGTCACCCACATGAAGGCACAGGGACACGAGCAGGGCACGGCCCAGGAATTGATCGACCTCATCGACGCGGCCACGGCGTCGGGAAAGCTGGCAGCCGCCGATGTGTACCCCTACCTTGCGGGCCAGAGCGGTCTCGGTGCGCTCATCATTCCCGGCTGGGCCCAGGACGGCGGCCGGGAGAAGATGCTCGAGCGCTTCCGCGATCCGGTGCTCCGCGAGAAGATCGTCATCGAGTCCGAAGACGCGATGAACGCCCGCTTCGGTGGGCCCGAAGGCGTCTATGTGCCCGACCTCGATACCGAGCTGGTCGACCTCATGAAGGAGATGGGGGACGTCTCCGCGGGGGAAGCGGTCGTGCGCGCGCTCGAAGTATCCAACCGCCGAGCCATCCTGCGCTTCGGCGCCGAGTCCGATCTCGTCGCCATCATGAAGGGCGCCACAACCTCCATTGCGTGCGACTGCGGGGCCGTGGACGCGCCCGCGACCCACCCCCGTTACTTCGGTTCATTCCCGAAGGTCCTGGGACGTTACGTCCGGGAGCGGAAGCACCTCACCTGGGAGGACGCGATCCGCAAGATGACCGGGCTGCCGGCGGCCACGATCGGGCTCGTCGACCGCGGACTTCTCGCACCCGGCATGGCGGCGGATATCGTTGTTTTCGACCCCGTGACCATCATCGATCATGCAACCTTCGAGAACCCCAACGCGCCGCCCGAGGGCGTGCGCCACGTGCTCGTGAACGGACGACTCGCGCTCAGCGACGGCGAGCTTACCGGAAGCGCGTCGGGCCGCGCCTTGCGACGTTCGATCCATATGCCGAGCCGCGCCATGACGAGCGTTTCTTCCCGCCTCACGCTCGACACCGGGGCGTTCGACATCGACGTTCGGTCCAATGAAAGAGGCGTCGCCCGGGGGCACCTCACATTTCCTCATCCTCGGACGGGAGAGCGAGTCGAGGTCGACGCGAACCTCGGGTTCCTCCAGATCGCTGACGGCTGGGCGAGCTTCACCGCCACCGCGATGGCGAACGGCTCCGCCGAGCCGGTCGTGATCATCGTCGACGAGCGAAACCCGCTCGGCGGCGGCGGCCGCTCGATCAACGTCCGTGTTGGACCGGACGAAGCGAAAGGACGAACGCTCCTCGGCATGCCGCTCAGAGAGCCGAATTGGAGCCCGGCGACTCGGGCCCGACTCGAGGAGGATCTCGCGATCGCGCGAGCGCAGTTCGAGGTAGCGCCCCGAAGAGAGGATTCGATCATCTGGCTCGGTCGAAGACTCGGCTACCTCACGCGATGGGAGGAGGCGATTGGCGTATTTACCCGAGGACTCCAAGTGCATCCACAGAGCTACAAGCTCTACCGTTTCCGCGGCCGGCACCGGGCCCGCTATCGCGATCTCGATGGCGCCGTTGAAGACTACCGGCGTGCCGCCGAGCTCGTGGAGAGCGAGCTCGACTCCTTCGAGCCCGACGGCATCCTCAACCCGAGGCATCAGTACCTCGGCACCTACAAATCCAACATCCACTACTACCTCGGCCAGACGGGCTACGCCCTCGGAGACTACGAGACGACCCTCCGCGGGATGGAACGCGCCGCCTCGGAGCCCCTGGGCCAGTCCGCCGACCGCATGGTGTCGACCGCGTACTGGCGCTACCTGGCGCACCGCAAGCTGGGCCAAGACGAAGAAGCCCGAGCCGTGGTCGCCGAGATACCGGAAGGTCTCGAGCTCATCGAGAACTTCACCTACTACGACGCCGTCCTCTTCTTCAAGGGGGTACGCACCGAAGAGGAGCTTCTGCCAGGAGCCGACAGCATCGTTCGCTTCGCCATTGCGATGGAACACGACTTCCGGGGCGAGCAAGACGAGGCGGAAACGCTGTGGCAGGCGATCGTGAACGACGAGCCCCAGGGGTTCTGGCCGGCAGAAGCAGAGATCCTCTTCGCGAGAAGCGGAAGCACTCGGCACGGCGGAGAACGGTGAGAACGGTCGGCTCGCGCCGACGAATCATCGAGTCGTCTCTCGTCGATGTCATCACCCTGCTAGTCGTCGGCGAGCCACGGGTGTAGCATGGCCGGCCAGCAGGAGGCCGATCGATGGGCATCCACCGTAACACCGCATCCTATCGCTCCTACCAATACCTCAAAGCCGACCGGGGGTTCCGCGATTTCGATCTGGTAGAAGGGCATGGGCCCTTCGAGCCCTACCTCTTGCCGCTAACCGTGGAAGAGGAGCGCCGCACGCTCGAACTCGCCGAGCGGCTCGTCATCATCTCGCTCCACGAGCATCCCCACCTCTTTCCCAAGGACATCCGACAGTGCCGAGCTTACGACCGCGAGGGGCGGACGGTGACCGCATACGAGGCCCTGGCCGATTCCTACTGGGACGCGCTGTTCGACAACTTTCAAGACGGCACCGCAATCATCACATCCAAGAGCGGTTGGAAATGGACCGACGTCATCTTCGACGTCGGAATGAGACTGTGCGATCTCGCGCATCAGGATTTCGTCATCCGGTGCGAGACAGTCGACGACATTCACCGTGCCCACGATGAAGGCCGGATCGCCCTGATCCCCGCTCAGGAGGGGGCGGCGATGATCGAGAACGAGCTCGACCGGATCGAGATCCTCTACGGCATCGGTATCCGGGCGATGGGCATTACCTACAGCGAGTCGAACGCCCTTGGTACGGGCCTGAAGGAGCCGGGTGACGGCGGGCTCACCGCGTTTGGCCGGCGGGCGGTTCGACGGATGAACGATGTGGGAATGGCGATCGACTGCGCCCATGCAAGCCCGCAGACCACGCTCGATACGATAGAAACCAGCACGAAACCCATCTTCCTCTCTCATACCGGGGCACGGTCCCTGTGGAACATCAAGCGGCTCGCGCCCGACGAAGTCCTCGAAGCCTGTGCCGGCAAAGGCGGCGTCATCGGAATCGAAGCCGCACCGCACACGACCATGACCAGGAGCCGGCCCGGTCACGACCTGGAGAGCTACATGGAGCATTTCGAGTACGTCAAGGAACTCGTGGGAATCGACCACGTCGCCTTCGGTCCCGATACGCTCTACGGCGATCACGTTGGCTTGCACCATGTGTACACCGACGCGCTGTCCATCGATGCCTCTCATGAGGGGGGTGCCCCGAGCTACGAGGAGGTCGCTTACGTGAAAGGGGTCGAGAATCCGACCGAGGCGTCGAAGAACATACTGCGGTGGCTGGTGAAGCACGGCTACTCCGACGAAGACATCGCCAAAGCGCTCGGGGGAAACGCTCTCCGGGTTCTCGCGGACGTGTGGCAATGAGACCGCGCCTCCCGGTCTTCTCGCTCGTCCTGATGGCGGTCTTTCTCCTCGGCGGGAGCGTCGCTCTCGTGGTGGACTGGCCGCCGGGGCCCGCCAATCTCGACTGGGGTGTGTGGATCGTCGTCTATTTCGGCTACGCCTACGTCATCGGCGCGTCGATCTTCTACGTGCTCACCGGCAGATGACGTGAGTCCATCGACGCAGTACATTCTCGTCCTCATCGTCTATTTCGCGTCGCTTCTCGGCCTCGGCATCTGGTTCAATCGGCGGGTGAGCTCCGGGGCCGACTACTTCATCGCCCGGGGCAAGCTCGGCCCGGCGACGATCGGATTCTCGTTCTCGGCGACGCAGATGAGCGGAAGCTCCTATATGGGCGCGGTTGGGACAGAGAAGATCTACGGCTACAGTTTTTCACCCGCCGGGGTCGCCTCGGCCGCCGCTCCCTGGTTCAGCTACGTGCTTCTCGGCTCGCGCCTTCGCAAGATCGCGAGCCGACTGGAAAGCGTCACGCTGGCCGACATTCTCGAGTCTCGTTTCTACACCAAGACGGCCGGGCTGGTGGCGACCCTCGTCATGCTGGTTGCTTTCATTCCTCTGATCGCCGCCCAGCTCAAAGCAGCCGCCAACGTTTTCGAGGTACTGCTCGAGACACCCTACCTTCTGGGACTCTTCGTCTTCGGCGGCATCGTGGTGCTCTACACCGTCCTCGGTGGAATGTACGCCGTCGCCTATACCGATCTCATCCAGGGACTGATCATGATCCTCGGCTTCGCCATTCTGGCGCCCGTGGCCGTGAGCGCGGCCGGCGGATTCTCCGAGATGCACCGCGTCTACCGGGAAGTCAATCCCCAGGCCATCTCTTTCCTGGGAAAGATGCCCGCGCTCTGGGTGGTCTCGGATTTTCTCGTCTGGGGATTCTTTCAAATCGGCTCGCCGGCGTCAGTGACCAGATTCCTCATTCCCGGGGACGACCGAACTCTCAAGCGGGCGATGGTCTACTCGGTCTTCTTTCAAAGCTTCGTCTACCTGTGCGCGACGCTCATCGCGATTGCCGCGGGCGCGCTCCTCCCCCACCTCGAACGGCCCGACCTGACCGTCCCGACGCTCGTGGCCGAGCTTCTTCCTCCCCTCGTCGGCGGCATCATCGTGGCGGCCGTCCTGGGAGCGACGATGTCGACCATCGACTCAATCCTCCTCATCTCGGGATCCCTCGTCGTCGAGAATATCTATGGCAAATACGCCGGGAGAACGATCGATGGGCCAGAAGGCCTCCGCATCTCGCGATGGGTGACTTTCGTCATCGGCGCGCTGGCGCTCCTGGTCGCCATCCGACCTCCTGCAGCCATCTTCTGGATCGTCACGATGTCCTTCAGCTTCATGACCTCGGCTTTCACGTTTCCGTTCCTGCTGGGGATGTGGTGGCCTCGGGCGACCCGCGAGGGCGGGATCGCCGGCATGGTGGGAGGACCGATCGCCTGCGTCGGCTGGTACGTCGCGGGATTCGTCGCCCACGGTTCTCTCGACAACTGGATCGGAGGGATCTGGCCAGCGCTCGTCGGACCGTTCGTTTCCCTGCTGCTCGTCGTGATGGTGAGCAAGCTGACCTCTCCGCCGCCACCCGAAGTGGCCGAGCTGTTCTTCTCCGACGGTATCGCGGCTCAGTCGACGCCAGGTGGGTAGTCGAGATGCAGGGGAACCTCCATCAAGGAAAGCGGTCAAGCCCATGATGGGAGGAGTGAACTGGCCGCCCAGTGAAGCCACGGCTTCCACCGCGCCCGCTTCCTCCGCGGTGAAACCGGAACGCTTCATCAACGGAATCGTCATCGTTCCCGTGCTCGCGACGTTGGCCACGGTGCTTCCGGACAGCATGCCCATGAATCCGCTGCTGATGATGGACAGCAGAGCCGGACTGGATCGAGACTTGCCGGCCAAGGCGGTCCCGACGGAGAGAATGAGCTTGACGCCGCCGGTTGCCTGGAGCATCCCGACGTACACCATGAACACGAAGACGGTGGTCGCCGAAAGTCCCGTCAAAGAGCCCAAGACCCCCTGAAACGACGGGATTGCCAGATACGACATCAATCGGACGAAGTCGATCCCGCCGTGAAAGAAGAGATCGCTCGGGACGTAGTTACCGAAGTACGCGTACAGCACGGAAGCGATGGCCAGCAGGGGAAGCGTCAGACCCCACTGCAAGACCGTGGCGGTCAGAGTCAACAGGACGAGGGTGATCGTGGCGAGAACGTCGAGCGAATTCGGACTGAAGACCCGGGTCGATATCAGGCTCTCGTACTGCGTCAGAACGTAGACCGTCGTCGCGACCGAGCACACCGCGAGCCCGATCATCACCGTCGACCGTGAGCGTGATGCCGCCTTCGATGCCAGGCACAGGAATATCAGGACGAGAGCGAACCCAAGGTGGAAACTGGTGAACTCCCAGGCGGAGACCAAAAAGTAGCGGGCTTGGAGCAAATGGAGCGTGGCGCCCACCACGGCGACGGCCCATAGGAGAACGGCGACAGCCGACGACTCCCGATCCGACGAGAGCATCCGTTGACCAGGGGATCGAGATGTCACCGAGTTGCCTGGTTACGGGTCGGCGACGATCGTAAGCGCGTCGTTTCGGATGCCGTTCTCGTGGAAGTACGAAAGCGCTCCGGCGTTCACGGGGAAGGCTGCCATCAATCCCCGGAGGGCGAACTCGGCATCCACGTATCGGAGAGCCACCCCCAGGCTGCGGATACGCTCGGCGTCGTCGTAAATCGCCTTCGTGATCTCGTAGCCCACTTCCGCGGTGGTATCGGGAGCGGCGGCCAGCACTCCGATGGAGTAAGGGAAGACGGTTGGTGCCTCGATGGCCGACCAGGCCTCCGGACCCTTCGTTGCCGCAAAGATGCCTGCGTTGATCTCCTGGGCCCTCTTCATGACCGCGGCGGGAATCTCGAGCGGCACGACATCCACGAGCGCCTGGGCCTCGATCAGTCGTGGGGAGATCGCGTCGTTCGTGATGACTCCGGGGACGACGTCGACGCGCTTCGATGTGAATGCATCGTAGATCTCGGTCCACGATCCGTAGGTCCATCGGATGTGGTCGTCGAGACCCGCTGCATTCATCAGGGCGTGATGCATCAGGGCGGCGGCGCTTCCCGGTGTCGAGGGAGCGTACCTTCGTCCGCGAAGATCCGCGAGTGTCTCGATGTGCGAATCGCGCCGGACGACGGGCGGCATGTGCCACGTCGCGTAGGCGAACAGCTGCTGGCAGACGATGGGAGAATGGTAAGGGCTGGTTCCGCTGGGCTACCGTCCAGTCCACCGATGTCGAATGGCCAAATTCGAGGCTTCCATTGTCGATCAACGCCAGGTTTTCGGCAGCGCCCGCAGTGGCAAAGGAGGAATTTCGCGTCTTACCGCGCCGATTCGCCGCCTGAACGAAGGCCTCCATGATGACGTATCCCGAAGACCCGAGGGTGGAAGAGCCCCAGCGGTTGACGTCTCGATGTCTCGGTTTGCACCCGAGGAGCCAGGCGGACGGCACCCCCATGGCCAGACGGCCGGCCGACTTCAGGAGCAATCGGCGAGACAGGGGCGAGCCGCTCGGGCTCTTTGACCCTGGCGCGTCTCGGTCTGGGATGGCGGCTTCCAAAGCTTCCCCTCGTGAGATGGGCTCGTGCATCCTCGGATCCTTCTCTGCTGCCGGAGGATGGTATCGTAATGAGCTCCGTGAAGTAACTCGACTTCACCCTATTTGACGGCCTTTTCGAGCTGCTCTCGCGATATCTCGACTCGGGCGGTCCCGAACCCGCCCGTCCTCGAACCGGTGTACCGAGCGTCGATCAGATAGACGGTGGCTCCCGATGTGGTCTCCTCCACTTCCGCAAAGGGGAATCGTGCCCAGTTCACGAAACCACGCACCATCGGCGATTGCTTCGCCAGCCGAACGACGGGCGACTCCGTGCGCGGAAGCCACCCTGGTTCCAGAGTGAGCTCGAACCGGGGAAAGAGTCGTGCTTCGCCATAGCGGTAGCCCTGCGGCGCTTCCAGGACGACGTCCTTGACGAAGGGCGTAACCGGAACAGGACCCACCATGAGCCGGCCGACCTCCAGACCGCGCTCCGTCAGCGTCTTCGCGACCGCGTCGCGCGCGTAACGCGCCGACGCGTTCATCGCCCCGACGTAGACAGTGACCACGGCCACCGCTAAAACGGCCACGCGGCGCGCCTCGATCTCGCCGATCGAACCGCGTCGCCATCGCCGAACGACGATCGCGATCGCGCATGCAAGCCAGAGACCTTTCTCGGCGACCAGACCGGGAACCACGACGAGCATCATCAATGAAGCCAGGACCCCAAAGCCCGTCCAGCCGAGGAGGCTGATCCGACGGTCCGAGCTTCTCGAGTATACGGCACCTCCCAGGACGAGCCACATCCACGGGTCGATGATGAAGAGCGTATCCCCGTAGAACCACCGATCGTCGAACGGCATGAGCCATCGCATGCCGTAGGTGTTGAGCCAGTCGAGCACCGGATGAGTCGTCACCGCGAGGTAGGAAAGCCCCAGCAGCGCCCCGAAGCGGACGGGCGGTCCCTCGCGCTTCGAGCGGCGTCCGCAGACCGCCAGGAATCCCGCGAGAAGAAGAGGCAAGAGCACGATCGCGGGGATGCCGTGGGTCCAGCCGCGACGAAAGAGCAGGGCGGTGTCCGCACCCGCGAACAGAGCGAGCGCGTCGACGTCAGGGAGGTTGGCGCCGATGAGAAGCGCCGCGCTACCGTAAGCGGACTTCCTTCGGGCTCCCGTCTGAGCCAGAGCCGCTCCAACGAGCGTGTGAGCGATCGGATCCATAGGAGTGAGGCGATTATATCGAGGCAATTGCGCCGACCCTTCCGTAAAATGGCTGGTAATGGACAATCCTCCGATCGCGCGTGCGAGACCCAAAAAGCTCCTCCGGCACGGACACGTCCGCGTCGATCCGTACTACTGGATCAACCGGCGTGACGATCCGGAGGTGCTGCGATATCTCGAGGAAGAAAACGACTACACCGACAACGCGATGAGCCACACCAAAACGCTTCAGGAGGCGCTCTTTCGCGAAATCGCCGGCCGGCTCCAGCCCGACGACCTCTCGGTACCCTATCTTCGTGATGGCTACTTCTACTATCACCGTTTCGAGGCCGGGGCGGAGTACGCGGTGCATTGTCGCAAGAAGGGCACTGTCGACGCGCCCGAAGAGGTCCTCGTCGATGCGAACGCCCTCGCTTCCGGGCACGATTACTTCTCGTTGTTCCTGTCGGGCGTGAGCCCCGACGCGAACAATCTGGCTTATGCCATCGATACGAAAGGCAGGCACCTTTACACCGTTTACTTCAAGAACCTCGCGAGCGGAGCGCTCTTTCCCGAGGTCCTCCCCGCGGTCACGGGAGATCTGGCCTGGGCGAACGACAATCGTACGATCTTCTATACGAAACAGCACCCGGAGACTCTCCGTGCCTATCGTCTGTTTCGCCACGTGCTCGGTACCGACCCGTCGGAGGACGAGCTGGTTTACGAGGAAAGGGACGAGACTTACGAGCTGCACGTCTTCGCAGCCAAGTCGAGACGTTTCATCATGCTCGCCTGCGAGCATTCCGTGAGCAGCGAGTACCGTTATCTCGATGCCGACATGCCCTACGGCGAGCTCCGGCTCCTCGAGCCCAGGCTCCATGGACGCGAGTACTCGGTAAGCCACCACGGCGAGCACTTCTATATCCTCACGAACCAAGGGGCGGTCAGTTTCAAGCTCGTGAGAGCTCCCATCGTCACACCGTCTGCTCGTCACTGGGAGGACGTCGTTCCGCACCGAAAGGACGTCCTGGTCGAAGATTTCGAGCTGTTCCGCGACTTCCTGGTCCTCATCGAGCGATACGAAGGCCGGCAAAGGATCCGGGTGATACCTTGG